>CBDVAV010000208.1:0-7689 GCA_965372055.1 uncultured bacterium
ATTGAAGAGGAAATTGCAGGGGAAGTTGTGAAAATAACCCCAAAATTGGGCAGGCCACCACATTTGGCAGCAATCATTGTAGGCGATGACCCCGCAAGTCATACCTATGTAAATGGCAAAGTTAAAGCCTGTAATTTTGTCGGATTCGATTCAACGCTTTTGAAATTCAACATCAATATCAGTGAGAAAAAAATATTGGAGGAAATTGAAAGGCTTAACAATGATGATTCCGTTGATGGTTTCATTGTACAATTGCCTCTTCCAGCGCATATTTCTGTTACAAAGGTAAATGGATTGATCAACCCGGACAAGGATGTTGATGGCTTCACCAATGAAAATTTTGGCAGGATTACATCTGGGAATACAGGCATTATACCTGCCACGCCTTATGGTATAATCGAGTTGATAAAAAGATATAATATAACAACCAAGGGGAAACATGCCGTACTGGTTGGAAGCAGCAGAATTGCAGGGGAACCGCTTAGTTTGCTATTGTCAGGGCCAGGCAAAGCCACGGTTACTATTTGTCATATTTATACTGAAGATCTGGCAAAATATACCAGACAAGCCGATATTTTGGTAGTAGCGGTTGGTAACCCCGGATTAATTACTGGAGATATGGTAAAAGAAGGAGTAGTAGTGATTGACGTCGGGATTACAAGAGTGAGTGACAGCTCAAAAAAGAAGGGCTTTGCACTGAAAGGAGATGTTGATTATGATTCCGTTGCACCCAAAAGTAGTTATATTACCCCAGTACCGGGCGGAGTTGGGCCAATGACCATAGCTGCACTGTTACTTAACACTTTGAAAGCAGCCAAAAACAGGCTAACTTGAAGTAATGAGCATTACAAAATCTTTTGCAAAGGTTACCGAACTGCCTTTAATGGAGACTTTCTATTCCATTCAAGGGGAAGGCTATCATCAAGGTAAAGCTGCATACTTTATCCGGCTGGCAGGTTGTGATGTAGGTTGTCCCTGGTGTGATGTAAAAGAGTCTTGGGCCACTGATCCTTATCCTAGAATTGAAAGCAATAAGCTTGCAGAAAAAGCTGCTGGATATGAATCTAGGATCGCCATAGTTACCGGAGGGGAACCCTTGATGTATAATCTTAATGACCTAACCTTTTATTTGTCCGAGAGAGGGGTAAGCACCCATTTGGAAACCTCGGGAACCTATCCTTTGACTGGAAATTGGAACTGGATTTGCTTTTCACCAAAGAAATTTAAAACTCCATTGCCAGAATTTTTTATCATGGCTGACGAATTAAAGATAATTATCGTTAACAATAGTGACTTTGAGTGGGCGCAAAGGTTTGCAGATAAAGTAAGGCCCGATTGCAAAAAATATCTACAACCCGAGTGGTCGCGCTCAAATAAAGTATTACCGGAAATTGTTGATTTTGTAAAACAAAATCCAGAGTGGGAAATATCACTGCAAATTCATAAGTATTTGGACGTCCCGTAAATCATGAAAAATATTTTCCTTTATATATTGATCTTAACGTGCGTTAATACCTGGCTTTCAGCTCAAATACAACTCTCTACGAAATCTAAAAAAGCAGCAAATTATTATTACCAGGCTGATAATTATTTGATGCTCAGACAGTATCCGCAAGCTATTGAGGTACTCCAATTGGCAATAAAGAAAGATGAAAAATTTATAGAAGCAATTTATAGAATAGGGTATGCATATAAGCTAATGAAAGACATCCCCAATGCCCATAAATATTTAAGCCAGGCTGTTGAGATGAACCCAGATGATCTAAAGATGGCCGGATTATATTTTCACATGGGTGATTTATATTATCATAAAAACGAATACACCCTTGCTATTAAATACCTGGAACAATTCTTATCCTATGGTCCTAGAGGACAAACTCCTGAGAAAGCACGGCAAATATTAAAGAATTGCAGATTTGCTGAGGAGAAAGTGAAATTGCAAATGAAATTTAATCCTGAACCGTTACCGGAAAGTGTGAACCAGTTTCCCTTACAGTATTTCCCGGTATTAACTGCCGATCAAAACACCATTATATATACACGGCGCTATGGTTCAACACCACAGTATGATGAGGATATTGTATTTAGTGAAAGGGGTGAAGATGGTATATGGTCCCCGCCCATGTCAATTTCTGACAATATTAATACAAGATATAATGAAGGCACATGCACAATTTCTGCAGATGGACGAATAATGATATTTACTTCCTGTTTTGGCAGGAGGGTTATAGGGAGTTGCGATTTGTTTTTATCAATTAGGGAAGGTGGAGACTGGTCCAAACCAGTTAACCTTGGCCCTAATGTAAACTCAAAAGCCTGGGAAAGTCAACCCTCGCTTTCCTCCGATGGCAGGACATTGTATTTTGTGTCAGATAGGGGCAATGGCATGGGAAAGAGGGACATATGGGTCAGTACCCTAAATGATGAAGATGAGTGGACCAAGCCCGTTAATCTAGGCCCAAAGATAAATTCCGGGCAGGATGAGGTTTCCCCGTTCATTCATGCCAATGGCCAAACACTGTACTTCGCTTCCGAAGGTAGATTGGGTTTCGGAGGCTTCGATTTATATTTTACCGAATTGTTGGAAAACGGATGGAAAACACCTGAGAACCTGGGTTATCCTATCAACAACAGCGATGATCAGGTTTCCCTTTTTATCACCGCTGATGGTAAAAAAGGATACTATTCTGATGAAAAAATAAAAGATGAATTTAGAGTGACCAGTAAATTGCACGTGTTTGATATTCCAGAGGAAATACAAGTTTCGCATAAGAGTAATTTTGTCAAAGGAAAAGTATTTGATGCCAAAACCCGTAAACCCATACAAGCTTCTATAGAATTGTTTACGCTCGAAAACAATAAGTTGTTGTCCAAGGTAAAATCCGATTCTTTTACTGGCGATTATGTAATGGTGCTAACCGAAGGATCGGAGTATGCATTGTATGCAGCTAAACCAAATTATTTATTCGAAAGCCTTTCGTTTGATTATTCAGGGGAGGTAAATCTTGATCCAATTATTATTGATATCTACTTGAATCCCATTGAAACAGGGATCAGTACCCGCCTTAACAATATATTTTTTGACATTGATAAATACGAAATCAAAAAGAAATCGACCACTGAGTTAAACCGGATAATCACTTTCTTAGAGCAAAACCCAACTATTGGAATAATTATTGAGGGACACACCGACAATAGTGGGGAAAGCGGGTACAACCTTGATCTTTCTGAAAAAAGAGCAAAGGCTGTATATGATTATCTGGTGAGTAATGGGGCAGAGAGCGAGCGATTGTCATTTAAAGGTTATGGTCAGGAAAAACCTGTAGCTACAAATGACTCGGAAACCAACAGACAGTTAAACCGCAGGATTGAATTTAGGATTGATAAACGGTTTTAAATCAGGAGGTGTTTTCTCATAAGTACACTTACTGTTAAATAAAATATTAAAAAGTGTAAAAATTTAATAATTAGTACACTAATGTTATAATAAGTTTCAAGTTATGCTAAAAAATTGAGGGTAATTATTGAGCTAAATCCGTGGATTTCTCCCTTTGGAGGGAGATACAGAGGGAGGAATTATAAAACTTAAATTATTAATTACGTGACGATGCATCCTTGACTTGACACCAGATCAAACAAATATTGAATTTTTATTGTTGTAGTTTAAAATAAGGAATACCAGTTATTAACTAAAGACTTATCTTTGTTCCCCAATTTGGGGGATTTATTTATAGTTACTTTCAAATACAAATTAAAACCCTAATATTGATGTCAACTTTTTTAGTCAATGAAGAAAGAATTTAAAACCTAATCATTAAATATGAAGAAATATTTACTAAGCCTCTTCCTTCTGCTTACTGTTTTGTTTACTGGATTTGCCCAACAGAGATTCGTAACGGGAAAAGTGATTTCTGGGGATGATAACACCCCATTACCAGGTGTAAATGTAATCCTAAAGGGAACTACCACTGGTTCTGTTACAGATATAGATGGCTACTACAGTGTTTCTGTCCCACCCAATGGAGGTACCCTGATTTATTCATTCGTGGGAATGGAAACCCAAGAAGTCGAAATTGGCTTGCGTAACCTTATGGACGTCATCTTATCATCAGTGGCCACCCAACTTGGCGAGGTGGTTATTTTAGGATACACTACCCAATCCAAAAGGAAGAACATCAGTTCAGTGTCCATTGTTGAAGCTGCAAAACTGGAAAATATCGTATTAACGGATGTAAACCAAATGCTTCAGG
Organism: uncultured bacterium; assembly: GCA_965372055.1. Classification (GTDB taxonomy): domain Bacteria; phylum Bacteroidota; class Bacteroidia; order Cytophagales; family Cyclobacteriaceae; genus CBDVAV01. The sequence goes on from CBDVAV010000208.1 coordinate 4,251, forward strand.
GGAATGCCCCTGGAGTTAAGATCAATTCTTTTTCAGGACAACCTGGTGCCAAAACCACTGTCAGAATCAGGGGAACAAACACACTTACTGCTGGTCGGGATCCGCTCTATGTAGTTGATGGAATCATCACCAATATGCAAGATTTTACTACCAATACACAAACCAATGATGTTATAGCTAACCTAAATCCCAACGATATAGCATCTATAACTGTTTTAAAGGATGCAATAGCTCAATCATTATATGGGGCCAGGGCTTCTAATGGGGTTATTGTGATCACCACAAAATCCGGAAAAGCAGGCAAGACTAAATTTACAGTTACTACCCAATATGGGGTAGTGAAAAAGAATGATGGAAACTTTAAGATGATGGATACAGATCAGGCGTGGGATTATGAAAGGGATCTGGTGAGGACTTCTGCTTTAATAGATGGAGCAGAGGCACCATTTAATCTCAGTGGTGCAGCCTTAGATGCTTTTGCAGATGCCGCCATGGATCAGGTAAGACCATTATCTTTGAAAGCGAATGATACGGACTGGGTAGACCTTGCGTTTGATGATGGAAAGACCCAAAAATTTGAGTTTACTGCTTCTGGTGGTTCAGAAAGCACCACTTTTTTTATGTCTGCCGAATACTTTAACCAGGATGGAATCCTATTTGGCAGTGAGTTTGATAGATATTCCCTCAGGGCAAACATCAAGCATCAGAGCGATAAATTTGATTTTGCCTTGAATTTTAACCCTTCTTATACCAATCAGCAAAATGCTACTGATGGATCCCGGTTTGCCAGCCCCTTGGCCGGTTCGTTTACCAGTACCCCCTTTCAATCCCCTTATGATGATGAAACTGGTGAATTGCTGACTGGCCGTGAGCCAGACTATATAGGATTTACAGGTGATAATTTTTTATATTCAGTCCAGCGAAACCCGGTGATTAACAACAATTCCCGTCTAATCAGTAGTTTTACCCTGGGTTATCAGGTGATGGATAACCTCAGGGTTCAGACTAAAGGTGGTATTGACTTCGTAGGAATTAAAGAAAGCTCATTTTTTGATCCCTCAACCAACGACGGGTTTAATTTAAATGGTCAAATTGATAAGGTTTACGATGAAAGTATTACCTATACTACCCAAACCACCGTTAGTGGGTCCAGGTCTATAGGCAGTGATCATAATCTGGATGGTTTGGCAGTATTTGAATATCAGAATAATAGACAAGAAAATTTCAGTGCTACTGGAGTAGGGTTGGCTTCTGGAAAGCTCAAAACCCTAGGTTCCACGGCCACACCTTTAGTAGCTGGTGGAGGCACCACTGAAAATTCATTTGTTTCTGTGCTCGGTATGGTAAATTATAATTTTAATGAAAAATATTTTGCGACATTTGCTGGAAGGAGGGATTGGTCGTCAAGGTTTGGGGCTAATAACCGAGGGGCCAACTTCTGGTCAGCTGGCTTTTCATGGAGAATTATTGAGGAAAGTTTTATCAGTAATATTCCCATTCTATCGGATGCCAAATTACGCGTCAGTTATGGCTCCTCCGGAAATGCATTTATAGGCGATTTTGAAACCCTTCCCCTCATTGGGTTTGGCCCATCATATAGTGGTATCCCCGGAAGTGCTCCCATACAAATTGCCAACCCTGATCTTACCTGGGAAGTGAGCGATAAATTTAATGTCGGCTTGGATTTTGGGGTTTTCGGGAACAAAATTACTGGAACAATAGAATATTACGATAGTAAATCCAGAAAAATGCTTTTGAATGTTCCAGTTTCCTCAACCTCGGGTTTTACAACGGCCAGAAGGAATGTTGGGGAACTGAGAAATTCTGGAATTGAAGCGGCCTTGTCATCCAGGAATTTAACCGGCGAATTAACCTGGACCACGGATTTTAATATAGCGTTCAATAACAATGAAATTTTAAAACTTCCAGAAGGTAAAGATATACCCAACGGGTCTCAGTTATGGAGGGAGGGAAAACCACCCAGAATATTTTTTATAAGGCAATGGGCAGGTGTAAACCCTGCTGATGGGACACCTTTGTGGAATGACGGAAATGGAGGAGTGACCGGGGATTGGAACCAGGCTAAAGAGGTGGAAATTGGCAATGCAGAACCAGACTTTACTGGAGGGATTACCAATACCTTGAGTTTTAAAGGGATAACCCTCTCGGCTTTCTTTTATTTCTCTGTAGGTAACGAGGTTTACAATGCTTCCAGGGTATTTATTGATAGCGATGGATCCCGCTTTGGTTGGAATCATGTGGTAGAGGCTTTTGACCGCTGGCAACAACCTGGCGATATTGCCACCAGGCCACAGGCCAAACTAGGTGGCAATAATAGTGCAGATTCTGAATCTTCCAGGTATCTGGAGGATGGATCCTATCTAAGATTGAGGAATCTGACAATTGGCTATTCACTGCCTTCCAGAATTATCAATAATCTTAATGGACTGATGGGGGTCAGGATATATCTCCAGGGACAAAACCTATGGACATTAACAGATTATTCTGGATTTGATCCTGAAATGGGAGATAGCGGATTTGAATTTTTTAGGTTCCCCAATGGGAAGTCATATACATTTGGTATAGAGGTTGGTTTCTAATAAAATATTTAATTTACCATGAATACAATTAAACGAAACATATTCTTCATCTCCATAATTGCTTTGGTATTTATCGGATCTTGTGAAGATCAATTGGAACTTGAACCTGATGGGGCTTTAACTGCGAATGAAGCCTTTAGTGATTTTGAGGGTATTGAAACCGCTTTGATTGGTGCTTACAGTGGCCTTCGCTCAGGCCTTCTATATGGAAGAAATTTACTGGTAATGCCAGAAGCAAGTGGGGATAATGTAGTGCTCGCAATTGAAAATTCCAATCGGTTTACGCAAAATGCCAGCTATCAAATCTCTGTTGATAATGGAGATGTAACCGGAATATGGAATGCACTATATACCATTATTTTAAGAGTAAATACTGTGATCAATAATATTGATGGCATATCTGGCGGTACTCAAACTGAAAGGAATCAGGTATTGGGAGAAGCTCTTTTCATCAGAGCCCTGGCACATTTTGAGCTGGTGAGGGGATTTGCCCAACCAATTTCGATTGGAGGCACGACAAGCCTTGGAGTACCAATTGTACTGCAATCGGTGGTTAGTGAGCCTCCGCGAAACACTGTTGGAGAAGTTTATACACAAATTACCAGCGATTTGGTTTCAGCAGCCGGTTTAATGAACAATGATTTATTCCCATTTAGGGCATCCCAGGATGCAGCCCGTGCTTTGCTTTCCAGGGTATACTTATATATGGAAGATAACGTTAATGCCATCAGTCAGGCCACCCAAGTTGTTAATTCAGGCAACTATGGACTGATCGATGGGACATTTGATTCCAATGGAGATGGTATTGGAGATCTCAATGGGATAATAAACAAAATGGA
>CBDVAV010000209.1:0-7682 GCA_965372055.1 uncultured bacterium
GTCAATTCCTTAACATAAAAAACAACACCCACCCTCTCAATATGACCCTAATGGTTATCCACATAGCTTATATGATAAAAGATCAGGGATAATAAATCTTGAAATCGAAAAAAATTGGCAGGGAAATTACGATCTTCGATATATTCTTGAGCGGCGGTTGGGGCAAACTGAACCCTAAACTATAAGAGGTAAAATCCACAATTGCTGACCCGGCCATTTGGCATGACTAAATTTAAATATATCTATTATGACATTTCCCTCTTTTGACTTGACCGGTAAGATTGCACTGGTTACTGGTGCCGCGCGCGGCATTGGACATGCCAGTGCGCTTGCATTGGCAGATGCCGGGGCAGATATTGCATTGGGCCTCCGTGATTTAAATACCGGTGGTGAACTGGTTTCCAAAATCGAAAAACTTGGAAGACGGGCACTTCCCCTTCAGATGGATGTCTCAAATCTGGATGAAGTTAACTCGGCAATTGAAAAAGCTGTTGGCCATTTCGGGGGATTGGATATTCTTGTGAACAATGTTGGTGTTGCCCCAGAAAGCCTTGCAGAATCGGTAACAGAAAAAAACTTTGACTATACCCTCGATGTAAACCTGAAGGGAACATTCTTCGTTACCCAGGCCGTGGCAAAGGTAATGATGCAGCAAAAATCAGGAAGGATCATCAATATAAGTTCGCAGGCTGGGTTTGTTGCATTGCCAGGAGAATCCGTGTATTGTATGACCAAGGCTGCCATCAATCATTTGACCAAATGCCTTGCCGTGGAATGGGCAGAATACAATATTAACGTAAACGCTGTTGCCCCCACTTTTATCCATACTCCAGGAACGAAAGAATATTTGGATGACCCTAACAACCTTGAATCGGTACTGTCAAAGATACCCCTGGGAAGAATTGGAGAACCTCACGAGGTAACAGGGGCAATTGTATTTCTTGCCTCTCCCGCGGCTTCACTGATCACTGGCGAGGTGATGCTGATTGACGGTGGCTGGACTTCCGTATAAGAAGTGAATTTGATTAGTTAACTAGTTGTTGGTTATCAGTTGTCAGAAAATCCAGCCATTGGATGATTATTTTCCATGCAATGGCACTTTTCTGTCGTAAAGGGGACACTTTGTGGCTAGTTCAGGGTGATTTTTGAAATTTTATGTAAATATTTCAATATTGCTGTCTGCTTAAATTCTGGTTGCCATCAATTGCAATTAATTAATAGGAAAATAGTATTTTCAAACCTTATTTGAGAAACATTAAACCACAAATGCCATCAATAAATATGGTAAGGATTGGATATTAAATGTTGAAGATCAGAAGTTGGTAAAAACAATTTTATAAAATAAAGAAAGAAAATATGTCAGGATTACTCCCCGATGTTGACCCCGATGGGCTTCTCGAATACTCGGTGGTTTTCACAGACCGCTCACTTAATCATATGTCGCAGTCATTCCAAGGAGTGATGAACGATATCTCCACCACCCTTAACAAGGTGTATAATGCCAAAGCGGTGATTGTGGTTCCAGGTGGTGGCACTTTTGCTATGGAAGCGGTGGCGAGACAGTTTGCCACAGATAAAAAATGCCTGGTTATTCGAAATGGTTGGTTTAGTTTCCGCTGGACCCAGATTTTTGATATAGGAGATATTCCTTCTAAAACCACTGTGTTGAAGGCTTTCCCTGTAGACGACAGCAAACAGCCAGCGTTTGCGCCTGCAGCAATCGAAAAAGTGGTTGCAACCATTGAGACAGAAAAACCGGAGGTCGTTTTTGCCCCACATGTTGAAACTTCATCGGGTATAATCTTGCCCAATGATTATATTGGGGCGGTGGCAGACGCCGTACATTCAGTTGGTGGCCTATTCGTATTAGACTGTATTGCTTCCGGTACCATTTGGTTGGATATGGAAGATAGTGGTGTCGACATACTTATAAGTGCACCACAAAAAGGCTGGAGTGGCTCACCATGTGCTGGCTTGGTAATGCTAAACCAACTGGTGCGAGAAAGGATTGAATCCACAACCAGTACCAGCTTTGCTTGCGACTTGCTCAAGTGGCTCCAAATCATGGCTGCTTATGAGAAGGATGGGCATGCCTATCATGCGACGATGCCAACAGATGCCCTTAAACATTTCCGTGATGTGATGAAAGAAACCGAAGAATACGGTTTTGATAAAGCCCGGGCCAAGCAACAGGAGCTTGGCGATAAGGTCAGGGCTCTACTGTTCAGCAAAGGCATAAAGAGCGTGGCAGCAGAAGGCTTCCAGGCCCCGGGCGTGGTTGTTAGTTATACAGAAGATGCTGATATGCAAAACGGGAAAAAATTTGCTAGTGTTGGTGTGCAGATTGCAGCAGGTGTTCCATTAAAATGTGATGAACCAGAAGATTTTCAGACCTTTCGCCTGGGACTTTTCGGGCTGGACAAGCTTCATAATGTCGATAGTACAGTCAATAAATTAGAAAATGCACTAAGCCAAATCCTTTAAACCTAAGTTTGATTATTAAAGCAATGGCGAGCCTGATTCATGGATTATCGGATTATTATTAATCGAACTCAGGTATTAAGAAAGGGCTGCTGGATAATTCTGTTGTCAGTTCCCGGTTGTCAGTTTTCTGTTGTCCGGTTTCTACTCATCCGAACTATATATTTTACAACAAAGCGGCATAAGTCAACAAGAAATTGCCGAGTAGTTGGCGTGGAAATTGCTCAATAAAACGATTATGAAACCCCTGCTTGTCCTAAGCGTGTTGGTTGTGTTTGCTTTTTGTGGTTGTGAGAGTGATGTTGTTCAGCCAACTCAAATAAAAATAATAAATGGCAATGTAGAAGAAGGCCTGATTGTACCGGCCGGCTGGTGGTATTCTAATGGATTAGGAAATTACTATTTGGCTTGGACAGAGCAGGAATTTTTTTCTCCTGAGAAATCTTTGGGAATTTCAACACAGATTATAGATTCTTCAAATTTTGTATTATTTGCACAGACTACATATTCTTCAATTTTTGCATTCTGGGCTCAAACATTTATTACGAACTTGCCGACTGGAAGACATATTACCTTAAAAGTGAAAGTAAAAGGTAATTTAATAGGTGAGGGAGTTACAATTTCCATGTGCGGTAAAAATATCTATGGTTCATTAAAACAATCTGCTTTCACTCCCAAGATTAGTGGAAACTTTGATTGGACGGAGTATAGCCTACAATTAAGTAACCTACGTAATGACCTCAGAAGCCTGACTATTTACTTGCAATACGAACAAAACACCACCGGAGAGGTTTATTTTGATGATATCTCCCTTACCACCTTTTGAAATCTTATAAATGGCCGAAAATAGGGTTAATCCCTGCATAACACCACATGTTTTCACAATTCCAAGTACGGGATTTCATTTTTCTCACCCTACTGTTCCAAGGGGATCGTTTAGTGACAAATCAAGGCCGATTCTTAAACATTTATGTAATATAAAAATATCGCTGTTTGTTTAAATTCTAGTTGCCATCAATTGCTAATAATTAATAGAAAAATCGTATTTTCACTCATTAGATTGACAAACTGAATCCACAATGCCGTCTATTGATTCCGGGCTTGAATATGACATCTTTATAAATTAGGACTTGAAATAATTTAATTAATAAAACCAACACACCATGTTAAAATACATAGTAACGCTTTTAGTCATCCTGGTAGGATTTAATCCTATTTGTCAGGCACAAGAGACAACCATCTCAGAAGAAGTCAAAGAAAACATCAAATCCCGTGTGGACAATGGCATTAATATAGGAATAGTGGTTGGAATAATTACTTCTGACGGGACAACCTTTCATAGTTATGGTGTCAAATCTTTGAAGAGTAATGAAGTTGTAGATGAAAATTCTGTTTTTGAAATAGGCTCTATTTCAAAAACGTTTACAGGAATTTTATTGGCAGATATGGTTACGAAAGGCGAGTTGAAATTGGATGACCCATTGCAACAACTCTTACCAGGTGGCATCACTGCCCCCACTAGAAATGGGGAATCAATCAAATTGGTCAACATGTCCAATCATACCTCCTCATTACCTCGTATGCCCAATAATTTTACCCCGGCCAATCCCGCGAATCCGTACGTGGATTACTCAGAAAAGCAGTTATACGATTTCTTAAATGGCTATGAACTTACCCGGGACATTGGTTCTAAATATGAATACTCCAATTATGCTGCAGGCTTGTTGGGACATGTGCTGGCTACTAAAAGTCAGATGACCTATGAAGAGTTAATGGTAGAAGTTATCGCCAAACCCTTGGGACTAAAAAATACCCGCATTGTATTTACACCTAAAATGAAAAAAAACCTGGCAATGGGGCATAGTAATGGAGTCGAAGTAGAAAATTGGGACTTAACCACTTTAGCTGGTGCAGGTGCTATTCGCTCTACAACTGTTGATATGATCAAATATTTGGCTGCCAACATGGGTATAGAAAAAAGCAGCCTGTACCCAGCTATGCAGTTGGCGCATAAGAATTCAGGAAGTGAAGACAGTAGTCCGATAGTAGGATTGGGCTGGCACACTATGGTACGTGATGAGACTGAGATTATTTGGCATAATGGGGGCACAGGTGGCTATCGGACTTTTGTAGGCTTTATCAAAGAAGGAAATAAGGGTGTGGTCGTCCTGTCCAATTCGAATGCCAGTGTCGATGATATAGGGATCCATTTATTGCATCAAGCCTCTGCTTTGAACAATCCAAAGCCTTCCATCGGAACTAAACTTAGCAGCATTATAGACAGTGAGGGTATTGAATCAGCCATAAAAACTTACCGGGAATTAAAGAAAAATCAAGCTGACGAATTCGACTTTAGAGAGAATCAATTGAATAGACTGGGCTATTCTTATCTGGGAGAAGAAGAAATCGAAAAAGCCATTGCGGTATTTAAAATAAATATCGAAGCATATCCAGCTTCCTCAAATGTATATGACAGCTACGGAGAAGCACTAATGAAGAAAGGCGATAAGGAAAAAGCCATTGCCAACTACATGAAATCTGTCGACCTCAACCCCGGTAATTCCAATGCGATCGATATGCTTAAAAAACTTGGGGTGGATACTGAGAGTTTGGTTAAAGAAGTGATTGTGAAGGAAGCTATTCTAGAAAGTTATGTCGGTAAATATGAACTGGCACCAGGATTCGTGCTTACTATTGCTAAATACAATAATCAATTGAAAGCCCAGGCAACCGGACAATCAGAGCAACCCATCTTCCCAAAGTCCGAAAATATCTTTTATTATAAAGTTGTAGAAGCACAGCTCATATTTAATAGAAATGAAAATGGAGAAATTGAAAGTGTAACCCTACTGCAGGGAGGGCAAAAACTTGTAGGGAAAAAATTAATGGAGTAGATAATTTGAATGTGCTAAAACAGTATCGGAAAGTGCCTTTTCAAAAAGTGTCTCTGTTTCTCGATAAAAGCCTCTAGAAATGAATTAGAGGCCTATTTTAGTGATCCCTCTGGAACATGATCCCAAGCCCTAATTCCATTTGCTGTCGCAAGTCTTCTTGCAAGGATTGTGGGCGGGCTTGTGACTCCGCCTATATTTATTAGTATAATTCAATTATTTATTAATTCTGGAGACAGGATAATCATCCTATAGAACTTCAATCCAATAAATTTATGGATCAAAAGTTGGATTATTTGCATTTAAATCCAGTACAAGCCGGAACAGTGGAGGTATGCGAAGACTAATTATATTCCAGTGCCAGAGACTATGCAGGAAAGAAAGGTCTGCTGGATATTGAATTTATTAACTGACATTTTGAGTGGCGATAAGTCACAAGTCTGTAAGTACACAAGTCTCGCCTACCCTTTGGCCTGGCTGGAAGACTTGCGAAAGCGGCGGAATATTGGGATGGGAGATTCAGGAACTATTTATATAAAATCTTAGTAAGTTGCGGGGTGGGTAATGTATTGGTTTATGCAAAAACATATCTTACTAATAATCCTTTTCTTTTGTGCCAAATGGTCTATAGCCCAAAGTGTTCAATGGGCCTCCAAAATTCTGGAATTTTCTTCCGAACTCTTCTCCATCGAATTCTCAGCAGAACAAAGCCTTGGAATACCAAACGTACTCCCCATTATTGTTGAAAACCCCGGAGCCTGGGCTCCCAATAGTATCGGTAAAAAAGAATTCCTGAAAGTAGGATTTGACAAGCCAATGAAAATTAAGCAGGTTGCTATTGCCGAAACATATAATTCTGGAGCCTTATTTAAAGTTTATGCTTATACAGATTCAGGTGACGAATATTTACTTTTAGATTTTCCAGGTGAATTACGAAATACTAAGGGCGGTCTCTTTAATATATATTTTGATCAGACAAAGTATTTGGTTTCTGCCCTTAAGCTAGTGTATGATGGCTCAAGGGTTAAAGGCAGGATCAACATAGATGCGATAGCAATATCGGATTCAATTATTCCGATTAGTTTTGGAGTAATTGTTAAAAGTGACATAAGGCATGATATAACGGTTGAAAAACTTGGGACTAACATTAATAGCGAAGCCAATGAAATCAAACCCATCTTGTCACCCGATGGTAAATTCCTTTTTTTTAGCCGTCAATATCATTCTGAAAATGTGGGTGGTGAAGATGATCCTGGAGACATATGGGTTTCGGAATATAATGAACAACAGCAGGATTGGTCCATGGCCAGAAATCTAGGCCCGCAATTAAACAATCGCGGCCAAAACTTCATTAATTCGTTTTCTCCTAATGGAAATGGCATGATTGCCGTGTTAGGAGGTAAATACGGAAGGGGCAACAAGCTTCAACCCGGAGTCTCATTAAGTAATAATTTTGACGGGAATTGGTCAAAGCCTGTAACCCTGGATTTCGTAACTCAAACCAATCTTAAAGGAAATTTTGATTTAAATCTATCCGCCAATCGAAAAATGCTGCTTATCGCTAATCATGGTGAGGTTACCTATGGTGATAAGGACCTGTACGTTAGCTTTCTTCAAAGAAACGGAACCTGGTCAGAACCGGTAAACCTGAGTCTCAATGTAAACACAATCAATGAGGAATCTTCCCCATTCCTGGCACCAGATGGTGAAACGCTGTATTTTTCATCCAGAGGTTTTGCTGGCTACGGAGGCAGTGATATTTATGTAACTCACAGATTAGACAATACCTGGACAAACTGGAGTGAACCAGAAAACCTTGGGCGGGCAATTAATTCTGGCATGGATGAAACTTTCTTCAATATTCCATCAAAAGGAGGGTATGCTTATTTTTCCAGGTATGATAGCAAGGGTAATGCGGATATCTTTCTCGTGAAGCAACCACTATTTGAGACCCCTGTTCAGTTGACCACCTTCAAGGGAAGTTTTTTTGATCAGGAAACGCAAAAAGCTATTGTGGCGAAAATAACTTCAGAAAACCAAACTTATTTCGCTGAAGGAAAAGAATTCCTAATCAATCTTCCATCAGGAAATGAATATCAATTTACCATTGAGGCAAAAGGATATCGTTCTCAGACAGAAACCCTTAATCTGGCTACGGTTAAAACTGCAGGACGGATCGTAAGGGAAATCTTTCTAGAAAAAATTAAAGAAAAGATCCTCACATTTGAAAATATCACATTTATATCCAACGACACTATCCTTCATGACGAATCATTTGAAGATTTAAACAAAATTGTGGCATTGATAGAA
>CBDVAV010000210.1:0-7672 GCA_965372055.1 uncultured bacterium
ATGACCTTTGAGCCCACCACCAACTACGTTTACACTTAAATCGTAAGAACTGGCAGCGTTTAACAAATCCAATGGTTGTTTAATAATAGTTTGGAGAATATCGGAAGGAAAATATTCGTCAAAGTCACGATGGTTGATAATGATCTTTCCTTTACCGGCTTTAGCATAAAGTCTTGCTATCGAGGTTTTTCTTCTGCCAATTGTGTTAACTACATCCATTAATCTATCTATAATTTTATTTCCTTGGGTTTCTGCGCTTCATGTGGATGCGCTGCACCCACGTATACATATAAATTTCTAAACAATTCCCTGCCTAGACGATTTTTAGGCAACATGCCTCTAACCGCATTCTCTACAAATTTTACTGGGGATTTTGCCATTAATTTCTCTGCTGTAATTCGCTTTTGACCGCCGGGGTATCCGGTATAAGACACGTACTCTTTAGTCTTCCATTTGTTTCCGGTCAACTTTACCTTTTCCGCGTTTACAATTATTACTGTGTCACCACAGTCCACATGAGGAGTATAATATGTCTTATACTTTCCTCTGATGTGCTTTGCAACTTCACTGGCCATTCTTCCCAATACTTGCGAATCAGCATCAACAACCAACCAACTTTTTACAACAGTCGCTTTATTGGCAGAAACGGTTTTATAACTTAAGGTATTCACGTTCAATATTTTTATCGTTCAAAACTCTCTAAAAAACGGAGGCACAAAAATAGAGGGTTTTAGTTTTAAAAACAACAGTATATAAATTTATGCCCCTGGAATCTCAACTATTCTTTTCCAGTTGATTTATAAGCACTTTGAAGTCTTTTGGATATGGAGCAACAATCTCTGTGAATTGATTATCAGAAAGTGAAAATCCAAGTTTATAAGCATGCAATGCAAACCTTTTCATCAAGGGTTCCTCTTCGGTATATTTTTTAAGTTTAAATTTCTTTTTGATGGTCGATAGATACAGTGGTTCACCTCCATATTCCAGGTCACCCACGATTGGAGAGCCTTTTTTAGCAAGATGGATTCTGATTTGATGGGTCCTGCCGGTTAGAAGCTCACATGACACCAATGTATGTTCGACATATGCCTTTTCAGAATTAAATACTGTTTTAGCTTCCTTGCCGTCTCTATCAATCCTTACAGTGCCACGGGAGTTTACCAAGATTGGCATGTTAACTTTCAAGTTCTTATAATTATGGATTCCAACCACTACAGCATGATAAATCTTAATCACTTTCCTACGTTCGAATTGCAGTGAAAGGTTTCTATAAGCTTCCTTGTTCTTGGCAATTGCAAGTACTCCGGAAGTTTCTTTATCAAGTCTGTGGCACAATGAACAATTTGGGTGATAATCAACCGCAAGCGATTGAATGCTTATTTTATCGTTGCGATCTTTTAGGGAAGCAATAAATGGAGGCTTATTAATTACGATATAGTCATTATCTTCATAAATGATCAGATCATGGAAATTTATTTTTTTCATTTATTTATGGTCAATTCATTATTTTGGACAAACACACCGGGGCTGGTTCTCAGCAATTTGAAAGAAAACTTCGTCCCTTTACCTTCTTCACTTTCGACTTCAATATTTGTATCATGCAATTCAATGATATGCTTTACAATTGCCAGGCCCAACCCTGTACCGCCTTGTTTCCTCGACCGGCTTTTATCCACTCTGTAAAATCTTTGGAAAATTTTGGGGATATCCTTTTCCGAAATCCCTATTCCCGAATCCCTAACATAAACCAGGGTTTTTTCTTCATCGATTTCAAAGCCTACTTTGACTACATCACCCTCGTTGGTATATTTAAGTGCATTTGATACGAGATTGGTCAAAATCTGTGATATCCTCCTTTGGTCGGCATATACCAGGATTTCATTTTCAGCAGTATTGTCTTCAAATCCGAGGGTAATGTCTTTTTTTATGGCTCTTCTTTCAAATTGGTCAAATATTTCCAAACACAATTGGTAAATATCGAAGTATTCGAAATTCATTCTTATCTCACCTATTTCAAGGTGGGACAGTGTGACCAAATCTTGAACCAATAGATCAAGCCCATCCAGGCTTTTGGCAGCTTTTTTAAGAAAGTCGTCCCTTACACTTTTATCATTTATGGCACCATCCATTAAGGTGTGAACAAATCCCTGGGCAGCAAAAATGGGGGTTTTAAGTTCGTGCGAGACATCCGCGATAAATTCTTTTCTAAAATCTGCCAGTTTTCTTAAGCGACTGATTTCAATTTTATTCTTATTGTCATATAGCTCAAGATCCCGATATATTTCTTTAAGTGGATTGCCATTCCCTTCAGGTCTGCTTTCGTATTTATTAATGAGCTGGGCCAGTCTGGTTTTAATTTCTTTAACACGGCGAAAGATCAGCCATTCATTTATTGAGAACGAAAAAACATATGAGGACAAAAGAATAATAAACCCTGTAGCAGTTATTTCACTCGGGCTGAATTTACCTATATATGATACTGTAATGATTGAAATTACAGTAATAGGAACTGATACGAAAAGTGCTACCCAGGTTGAATTGATTCCCATGTTAAGCTGTTACTAACTTATAACCTACACCCTTGATGGTGGCGATGGCATCTTCACCTATTTTCTCTCTCACTTTTCGAATATGAACATCCACTGTCCTTGCCACAACGTAAACATCAACCCCCCAAATATTATTTAATAAATCAGCCCGGGTAAATACTTTGTCGGGATTACTTGCCAGAAAATGCAATAGCTCAAATTCTTTCTTTGGTAATATGACCTGGGATCCATCAACCTCCACAGTATAACTTGATTTGTCGATCTTTAGATTATTGACAATAACTAAACTATCGTTTGCCTTTTTGAGATTATCTCTTCTGAAAAGTGCATTTATGCGGCTCATCAGTGCCCTGGGCTTAATCGGTTTAGTAATATAATCATCAGCACCAGTTTCAAATGCTGCAATTTCAGAATACTCTTCAGATCGTGCAGTCAAGAAAATAATTCGGGTATTGAAAAGCTCTGGGACTTCCCTCATTTGTCTGCAAGTTTCAACACCATCTTGTACAGGCATCATTATATCCAGCAAAATTAAGTCCGGCAGGAACTCTTTCGCTATTTTAACTGCTTTTTCCCCGTCTGTTGTAGTCTTTACATCAAACCCTTCTTTTTTCAAATTATATTCCAACAGATCTAGGATTACCGGTTCGTCATCAACAATCAGGGCTTTGTAAGTAAATTCCGTCATATTGGGATTTTTTTCAAAATTATCGAGAATTAGTTGGAATAAAAATCGGCCTGCCCAAACTTAACAATTTTTTAATATTACCCTGGATTGTAACTTGTTATGTCAACTTCTACTGCCCCGATAAACATTTGTGCTTTTACTTTTAGGGGAATTTTATTGATGTCATCCGAAACCCAGAATTTTATGGATTCTTCGCCATTAAATAACTTGTTTTCGGGCATTATTGGTGACATTACCAAGGCATTTATCTTGCCTATTTTAGTTTTTATGGTTTCTTTTCCAATATACTTTATCTTAAAATCATAAGATTCGTCATCCATGAAGGCATCAACACTGATAGTGTCACCTATATTATAATCATTTAAATCAAGTAGTCTCAAGTAATAATAACCAGAGACTAGATCCTGGACATTATCCGGTGTTTTGAAATATTCAATAGTTGCCACTTCCTTAGTTACTTTATCCAGGGTTGTAACCATAGCAGTGTCCTTTGCATGATCGAACTCGGTGGTTTCGTATTTTCTATAACTTCCTTCCTCAAGTGTTCTGTGAAACCTTTGGGGCACAATGGATGCGGTATCAAGATAAGAGCGCCAATTGTCGCGGACTCTTACTATCAGGTCAAACAACCCTACAGTTTCCCCATAAATATCGATTTTGAAGCAAGTCCTATCATGTACATTATACAGCTCATCACTTACTACCACTTTGCCAATTGCTGCTGTAAAAATTGAATAGTGTATTTTATATTCGACCTTTTCACCTGGCCCAAATACTTTATTAGGGATATATCGATAAACCTCGTTTTTCTTTTGAAAAGATGAGATTATCAGTACTGTTAACCCTATCATTAATAACTTTTTCATTCCGCAACTTTTATAAACTTGGATAGAGCTGTTTATAATAGGTTAGAAAATCCCTTAAATCATTATTGAATTTCTTCTTAAGCACAATTTCAAACTCTTCTTGCTTAGATCGATATCGTTTAAACGACATAAAATATGCATTGTTTGGTTGTTGTTCTTTAAATGCATTTTTATAAAAGGCAATGTCATTAAAAGATATCGTATCCAAAGTTTCGGTTATTTCCAATATAGCCTTTTTCTTCAATTTTTCCTTTCTCTCATCTTCAATTTCCTCAATGGAAGCATAAAGGCTATCCAATATTTTAACAGATTGCAAAAAGTGATCCGAGAATTTTTTCCGGTCAATTTTTGAGGCTTTATATTTTACGATTTCTGAGGATTCAATTCCGTATTTATACACGAGAAAAGATTCTGCCCCTTTGTCACCGATAAACGTTGCTAAATTCTCATTGAACTCAACTGAGTCCTTCACATAAATAGTACTGTGCGTCAGTTCATGAATTATTAAGTTTGCCAGATCACCAATCTCCCTATTTAATGTATTTGATAAAATCGGATCTTTAAACCACCCCAAAGTTGACCAGGCATCCACTGGTCTGATGTACGAGTCATAACCTTGTTGTTTTAGTTTATTAAACTCACTTTTTGCCTTGTCCAGATTAAAAAATCCTTTGTATGGGAAAGTACCTAAAAATGGGAATTTCCATATTTTTTCCTCGAGTTTGTATTTCTCGCTGGCTGTTACTACCCATAAAACATGCTCACCGTTCTGATCATAAATCGTGGTATAGTTTTCACTGTTATTGATACCCAGGTTCCCGACTGCATAAAGCCTGATTTCCTGGATCAGTTGAAGTTTATGTTTTACTGAATCCGGTTGTGAGTCATCGGATAAAAACTCTTTTACTGGTACTGTATCCCAGATTATTCTCAATTGACCAACAGTCTGCCCTAGCCCATACATTACCAGTTTATAATTCCAAAAGAAAATAATAAGAAGAAGGGATATGATGGTTATTACAACCTTTTTCTTCATGGTATTTATCGCTTATTACTCCACAAGAAAAAATCAGGCCGATAATTAATATACAAACCATGCGAAAATTCCATTTTGGAATTCCCAATATCAAGATATGGTTCAAGGCGAGTAGAAAAATAGAAATTATCAGAAAGTTTCACATCATATAAAAACCTTAAAAAAAATAATTCCCTGTTGTTTTCAATGGAACCTGCTTTTTTAAACGAACTGGATATTGAAGGGTACAGTTGTCCTCCTTTTATGGTGGTAAATTCATCACCTTTCCAATAACTGGCCATTACCTCAAGATTAAACCTGGTTTTTGCTGTCAAATTCAGGTAAATACCATCACCATCTTCAAAAACCTGTTGTTTTTGATTGGAGAAATCAAAATAGTAAGCATAGTAATTGTCACTTCTTAATGAGTTTATCACACCACCATCCTTGAACTTTAAGGTGAAACTCACTCCATAAGCCGTATTTATCAAGCTCACCAGAGGATTTGGGGAACTGTCTATCTGGCCTCCTTTATGGAACAATACCATTTGCAATGGAGCCTCCAACTTAAATTTGTCATTATCCAATAAAGTGTAATTTATTGAAGTCCCTCCCGAGATCACTTCCTGAAAAGGATCACCTTTAAAGATCATTGTTTCCCAATTGACCCAGAAATCAAGAAAAATGTCTTTTGTTTGCCAAAGGCCTTGTACCCCGTTTTCAAGGCGATCGTTAAGTCCATTTTCAAAGTCATATAAAGGTTCGATTAAGTGGTGATCATAACTTCCCTGCAAATTGCCAAATATCAGATCGAATTTACCAAAGTCCATTATCACGGAAAATGTAGGCGCAATTTCAGTAAAATCCCCTATCCCAAAATCCTTCTGAAGGTAAACCCCGGCATCAATCCTGATATTCCCTGCTGGGTAGTAGCTAAAATAGGGATTGAATTGGTAGCCAAATAATGTGAAGCCATCTGCAATGTTGTTGGAGTACTCATTGTTCTTGAAGAAGCTAAGGGAATGAAATCCAAAATACAATTCTTTAGCCCTCGTAGAATCGATAGATACTTGTTGCTCAAAAGCAAAATTGTTTAATTGAGCTTTGCTTTCAATCAATAATAACAATAATACAAGGGCAAAAATGTAGTTTTTCATTGCTTTAATAGCTGCAATATAAGTCAGGCAGATTGTATTTTAGAAACCCATTTTAGATTTTCTTGAGCAGATTAATATTTTCCTTTAGTGGTAACAGAATTGTTTTGGGAATTGCTACCTGAAACACTAACTTCACAACTTGATAATTAGATAAAAAATTGAGCTAACAAATCAAATGAAATGAGTGACAATTCCGAAAAACTAAAAGCCTTACAACTAACAATTGAAAAACTTGAAAAGACCTATGGAAAAGGTACGGTAATGAGGTTGAGTGATGAAAAAGTAATGGACGTGCCAGCTATTTCAACCGGTTCGATAGGCTTGGATGTTGCATTGGGAATTGGAGGAATTCCCAGGGGAAGGGTAACAGAAATATACGGCCCTGAATCGTCAGGTAAAACCACACTTACCTTGCATTGTATTGCCGAAGCTCAAAAAGCCGGTGGGTTGGCTGCATTTATAGACGCCGAGCATGCTTTTGATAAGCTTTATGCCGAAAAACTTGGCATTGACACTGAAAACCTTTTAATATCACAACCCGATAACGGGGAGCAGGCATTGGAAATAACTGAACACCTGATCAGATCCGGAGCGATAGATATTATAGTGATCGATTCAGTAGCGGCCTTGGTTCCAAAAGCAGAATTGGAAGGCGAGATGGGAGACAGTAAAATGGGACTGCAAGCAAGGCTAATGTCCCAGGCCTTGAGAAAGCTAACCGGCACAATCAATAAAACAGGGTGTTCATGCATATTTATTAACCAGCTTAGAGAAAAGATTGGTGTTATGTTTGGCAATCCCGAAACAACCACGGGAGGGAATGCATTAAAATTTTATTCTTCTGTTAGATTGGATATCCGGCGTATCGGCCAAATTAAAGAAGCCCCAAATGAGGTTACCGGAAACCGTACCAGGGTCAAAGTGGTAAAAAACAAAGTTGCACCACCATTTAAAGTAGTCGAGTTTGACATCATGTATGGAGAAGGCATTTCTAAAGTTGGCGAAATTGTTGATTTAGGTGTTGAACTGGATATTATACAAAAGTCTGGTTCATGGTTTTCTTACAAAGGAAATAAACTTGGGCAAGGAAGGGACGGGGTCAAAAAGATCATTGAGGACAACCCTGAATTAATGGAAGAACTGGAAGAAATCATAAAAGCAAAAATAAGAGGTGAAGATACTGCTGAACCGGTTGTAAGTCAGGAATAAAACGGTTTACCAGAAATAGCTGAATTGTCTAGTTTCTAATAGCTACCACAGGATCAAGCCTGGCAGCCATTGCAGCAGGTACGATACCTGCCACTGTCCCAATGATACTGGAGACGCCCAGGCCGATCACAATATTTCTGAGGGTCAGGTTCAATTCCAATGAGCCTAATGATATGAATGAAAGTAAA
>CBDVAV010000211.1:0-7657 GCA_965372055.1 uncultured bacterium
CATAGCAGCCAACAATAAAATACTGATCACTTCAAATGGCAATACATATCCATTGTCACCATAATTTAACAATTGCGTTCCTATGGTACTGACACTGGTGTCTGCCGGTGCTTTACCATTACCCTGGAAATTGTACCCGAATATGGTGTACGATGTAACGGTAGCTCCAATAATTACAGCAATGGTGGTAAATATTACTTTTAAGGTTGATGGTTTTTCCAGTCGCTGGTCTAAGTGGCTGGTCAACAATATGGAGAAAATTATCAAAACAACTATACCTCCTACATATACCACGATCTGAACTGCCGCCAGGAAATAGAAATTGGCAATAAAATAAATCACTGCAGTGGCTATCAGCACAAAAAGTAAATATACTGCTGCCCGCAGTATCCTTCGGGTGGTTACGGCCAATACGGCAAATGTTAGGACAGTGGCTGCAAACAAATAGAAAAGTGCTTCTGTCATCATTATTTTACTCCCTCCATTATTTTCGATCCCGGTTTGTTGAGTATTTTGGTCAGTTTGGATCTGTCAAAAACTGCATGCTCGAAATCTTGCGACATTTTGATAGCGTCTGTCGGGCAAGCTGGAATACATAGATTGCACATGGTACACATCTGTAAGTGATAAACAAACTGATCAATAACTTTCTGCTTCTTACCATCGGGCATCTCAACCCGTTTGTTGATAATTTCAATTGTCCCATTAGGACAGGCTACCTCACAGGCTGAGCAACCAGTACAACGGTGCTCATTATTCTCATCATGGATCAACACAACTTCTCCTCTGAAACGATCAAACATCTTTAAAGTATCCTTGTTTTCAGGATACTGCTGGGTAATGATTTCTTTGGGATGGGTGAAATAGTAGCCCGTTACCGACATACCGGTGGCAAGGGAGCGTAGTCCCCAAAAAATATCCTTAAAATATTTAATTATGCTTTTCAAAACGGATCACAGATTAAACAGATTAAACAGATTACACTGATTACCACAAAGACCTGTGAAAATCAGTTGGATCGGTGTTATCCGTGTAATCTTTATTTTAATAATCAAAAATGCCATCCCATCAGGGCAATAAAAGCCATCACAATAATATTTACAAGATTAATTGGCAACAAATATTTCCATTCCAGTGTTAAAAGCTGATCAATTCGCAATCTGGGAAATGTCCATCGAAACCACATCATTAAAAATATTACCATAGATACTTTACCAAAAAACCAAATAATTGGAGGAATATAATCCATGATACTGTTAAAGCTCTCCCAGCCTCCAATATGAAATGGCATCCAGCCTCCAAAAAATACCGTTGCTCCAATTGCAGCCACGATGAACATATTGGCAAATTCAGCCAAAAAGAAAAAGGCAAATTTCATCCCTGAGTATTCGGTATGAAACCCTGCCGTTAACTCTGACTCGGCCTCGGCCAAATCAAAAGGCCCGCGGTTGGTTTCAGCAGTGCTTGCAATCATGAAAATTATAAAAGCTATAACCGCCGGGATATGTCCTTTGAATATCCACCAGCCATCTGCCTGGCTTTCAATTATGGTTGATAATTGTAAACTACCTGTCAGTATTATAATTGTTAATAAGGACAATCCAACAGAAAGTTCATAGCTAATTATCTGGGCACCGCTCCTCATTGCGCCGATGAGGGAATATTTGTTATTACTGGACCATCCTGCCAATAGAATTCCAATTACTCCCAATGATGATATTGCTGATACATATAGGACACCTATGTCGAAGTCAATGGCATGCAAGCCTTTTGCAAAAGGAATAGCCGCAATAGCCAGGGCAGCAGCAATCATAATTATAAATGGTGCTAGGTTAAAGAGGAACTTATCGGCATTTTTATTGATCAAAGATTCTTTTAAAAGCAGTTTCAATACATCAGCTAAAGTTTGGGCAGTTCCCCATTTTCCTACCCTCATTGGACCTAATCTCTGTTGGAAGAATGCGCTTATTTTTCGTTCAGCATATACTAAAGTTAACCCAAGTAAAGCAAAGAAAATCAGAAAGATCAAACCAACCATGGTCATCTCAATTACCGTGGTAGCAGTATCGGAAAAGCGGCTGATCAACCATTGATGAATGGCTTCGGTCAATAAATTAAAATCGTAGATGTATTTCATTCAGTTAACTGTTTCCAGTTCCCAGTTGTCAGTAAATTATTTCTCATACTAATGTCTAAAATCTTATCTCTCATGTCTTAAATCTCATTTCACAAATTCCAAATCTCAAACTTGGAACCCGGAACCCGAAACTCACCTGTCTATATCCGGTATCACTAAATCCAAGGTTGACATAATTGCCACCAGATCGGCAATTTTACCACCTCTTGCTATTTTATCCAAGACTGATAAGTTAGAAAGTCCCGGTGACCGGAATTTTAACCTATATGGGCTTTTTAACCCGTCACTGATAATGTAAACCCCAAATTCCCCACGAGCTGTTTCTACATTCTGATAATATTCCCCAGCTGGCAATTTAATTACTGCCCTGGTTTGAACTTTATAGTCCCCTTCAGGTATATTATCAACCAACTGTTCAATTATTGAGAGTGATTCCCACATCTCATCAATCCTACATTTGTACCTGGCAAAACAATCCCCTTCTGTTCTAAGAACTTCCTTAAAATTTACTTTGGAATATGCACTATATGGATGGTGTTTCCTTACATCGCATGAAAATCCCGATGCCCTACCAGTTGGGCCGGTAGCTCCAAAGGAAATGGCATCTTCTTTAGACATGTATCCCACCCCCACGGTCCGCTCCCTGAAAAGTACATTATCTGACAACAGATCGTCATATTCAGGAAGTTTCTTTTTAAAATATACGATAAACTCCTTGATACTCTTTTGAAAGTTGGGATGAATATCAAACATCAATCCCCCTGGCACATTATAGTTCATAGTAAGCCTGGCACCACAGGTTTCTTCAAATATGTCTGTGATCAATTCCCTGTCCCGGAAGCCATAAAGAAATGTAGTAATAGCTCCTAGATCCATACCCATCACTCCCCACCAAAGCTGGTGCGAAGACAACCTGTTCAGTTCTGAAACTATGGTTCTTATTACTTTTATTCTATCCGTGACTTCAAGCTCAAGGGCATTCTCCACGGCCAGACAAACAGCTTCATTATTAATATGGCAAGAGAGGTAGTCCATGCGGTCTGTGAGGTGAACGATTTGCTGGTAGGAGTCTTTTTCGCACATACGTTCAATCGACCGATGGATATATCCCAGATGAGGTTCTACTTTCCTGATAATCTCTCCATCCAGGGAAAGCATCAGGCGCAAAACACCATGTGTCGATGGATGTTGGGGGCCCATGTTAACAAAATACTCCTGGGATTTCAGATTTTCGACAACCTCTGTCATGTCTTAGTAATCAATTATATTTATTTCATCCACGTAATCTTTACGCAATGGAAACCCTACCCAATCGTCTTCTAAAAAAATCCGGCGAAGATCAGGGTGACCGACAAAGACTATCCCAAAAAAGTCGTAGGCTTCCCTTTCATGAAATTCAGCGGTTCGCCAGATATCGGATACAGTATCAATTTCCGGATTTTCGCGATCTTCTATCTTTGCCTTCAAGACTATTGAATGAGAATGAGAAGATGATCTCAAATGATATATGACCATCATGTGATCTTTCCAATCCACTCCGGTAAGGCAATACAGAAAATCCAAAGCGGTTTCCTTATTCTGTTCTAGATCAATGGCTAATTCTTTTAGTTTATTGGAGGGAATGGTTACTTCCAGGAACTGTTTTCCTTCTGAGGTTTCAGCTTCCGGTATCCGGGATTCTACAAATGCCTGGAGTTGTTGGTTATCCATATTTTACTCAAAGTCTTTCATTGGATCCCTAGGATCTGAAATTGATTCTCCTTTTATTTTCTTTTGCAATTGCATAATGCCATAGAGCAAAGCTTCAGGTCTTGGTGGGCATCCAGGCACATACACGTCAACAGGTATTACATGATCGGCACCTTTTATTACAGAATAAGTATTGTAGTAAAATGGTCCACCAGAAGTAGCACAAGCTCCCATGGCTATTACGTATTTCGGATCAGCCATCTGATCATATAATCTTTTTAGCACAGGGGCCATTTTATTCACAATAGTTCCAGCTATTACTATCAGATCAGATTGCCTGGGGGTAGCCCGGGCAACTTCTGTTCCAAACCTGGCCCAGTCATGTCTTGATGCACCGGTTGCCATCATCTCAATAGCACAACAACTTGTCCCAAAAACCAATGGCCAAAGCGAGTTGGAACGGGCCCAATTAATTATGCCATCTACCGAAGTGATTACGATGTTGCTTCCGGCACCACTTTTAACCTCACCAGGAAAATCCTTTAGGAGTTCCTCTCGTTGAATGGTTCCCTGTGCTTCGTCTACTCCCATTTTAATGCGTTTTTCTTCCATGCATAAAGTAACCCAAGACCAAGTATCACGAAGAATATTAATATTTCTATGAAGGCAGGCATTCCCACGGATTTCATTACCACAGCCCATGGAAATATAAAAATTGTTTCCACCTCAAAAATCAGAAACATAATTGCAAACAGATAATAGCCAACTTTGAATTGTATCCAAGAAGATCCAATAGTGGGAACCCCACATTCGTATGGCTCAGCCTTTTGTTTGTTAATTGAACTTGGTGCAACCAATTTAGAAGCCAGAATACCGGCACCTACCATAATCACACCGGCCAGAAAAAATAAGATCAACGCTTCAGCGCCCATAATTCAAATTTTTTAGGTCATTACTTAATTCACTTCCCATGTATTTCCACTACGCAGCAAGTCATCCATGTTGTTGATATTTGAATCTTTAGATGATTCTGCTATTTGTTTGGTTACTAATTCATCATAGGTAACTGCCTTCACTGCCCTAATAACCCCCAAGGCCATAGGAAACTTAGGAGGTTGCATTTTTACAAGCATCAAATGCAAAGTATTATCTTCATTGTGGGCATCATGCACCAGTATGTCTTCCTCGCTCACCTGGTTTTCTCCCAAAGTAACAACTTCAAGTTCAAACCCTTTCACTCTTAGGGCTTTATTTTTTCCAAAAATCATAGGTTTGCCATGTTCCAAATGCAGTTGAAAATCGTCTCGATTCTCTTTATCGGTTACTGCTCCATGAGTCTTATCATTATAGATTACACAATTCTGTAAAATTTCAACTATTGAGGTACCCTTATGACTGGCTGCATCAATAAATATTTGGCTCATTAATTTTGGATTGGTATCAATAGTCCGTGCGAAAAAAGATCCATTTGATCCAATAGTTAATTCTCCAGGATTAAATGGCCTTTCGATACCGCCTTTAGGAGTTGATTTTGTGACCAGTCCGATTTTTGAGGTTGGTGAATACTGACCCTTGGTTAATCCATAAATCTCATTATTGCATAGAATAACATTTATATTCAGGTTTCTCCTGATGGTATGAATAAAATGGTTGCCACCAATTGCCAAGGCGTCCCCATCCCCCTGAATTTCCCAAACGTCAAGTTCGGGATTTGCCAGCTTAACTCCTGTTGCTACAGCTGGGCCCCTACCGTGAATGGTATGGAATCCATATGTATTCATATAATAAGGGAAACGCGAAGCGCAACCAATCCCAGATATAAATACTAATTCTTCGGTTTTTTTATTCAACTTGGCCATTGTGTTTTGCATGGCCGATAAAATCGAGTAATCCCCACAACCTGGACACCAACGTATCATCTGGTCACTAGCAAAGTCCTTTTTTGTCAAAGGGTTTTCAGTTAATATTTCGCTCATCTCAAACTGTTATTACAACATTTGTTTAATACTATCTTTCAATTCTATTACGGTAAAAGGCAATCCCTGGATCTTATTGTATTGCTCAAAATCCAATTTCGGGAAAAGCCCTCTTAAATAATTGACAAATTGACCCATATTCAACTCACATACCAGTATTTTTTGATATTTTCCTAACACATTTCCGGTATTTTTAGGCAAGGGATTGATATAATTAAAATGTGCAAAGTGGACGTTCTTACCCTCATTCTGAAGATCAGATACCGCTGTTAACAGAGCTCCGTGTGTTCCTCCCCAACCAACCACTAATAAATGACTGTCCCCTTCTCCGTATACGTCCAATTCAGGAATATAATTTTCAATTCTCTTTATTTTTTCAGCCCTAAGCCTAACCATTTTTTCATGATTTTTAGGATCATAGGAAACATTACCGGTAACATCTTCTTTTTCCAGGCCACCAATTCTATGTTCCATACCTTTTGTTCCCGGAACTGCCCAAAATCTTGATAACTTTTCAGGATCCCTAAAATACGGCTCATAAACTTGGCCATTGGAATTATCAGGGGTTGGTATTTTAATATCCGGCAAGTCAGACATTTTGGGAAATTCCCATGGTTCTGAGCCATTTGCCAGGTATCCATCAGATAATAGTAGTACAGGTGACATATGTTCGACAGCCAACTTAATAGCCTGAAATGCAAAATCAAAGCAATTTGAAGGAGTGCTGGCAGCAATAACTATTGTAGGTGCTTCACTGTTTCTTCCAAAAACAGCAATATTAAGATCTGCCTGCTCGGTTTTTGTTGGGAGTCCCGTAGATGGACCTCCTCTTTGAACATCTATGACCACCAATGGCAATTCGGAAATAACTGCCAGGCCAATTGCCTCGCCTTTCAAGGCAATGCCCGGGCCAGAGGAAGCTGTTACACCAATCTGTCCGGCATAACTGGCTCCAATTGCAGAACAAACTGCCGAGATTTCATCTTCTGCCTGAAAAGTGATCACTCCAAGGCTTTTATGTTTGGTAAGTTCATGCAGTATGTCTGATGCGGGTGTGATTGGATAAGATCCATAAAACAATTTCTTGTTCATTTTTTCTGCCGCAGCCATCAATCCCCAGGCCACTGCTGTATTCCCTGAAATATGCCTGTATACCCCCGGTTTTATTTCTGCCGCGGGAACTCGATACGCAGAGGGTAAAGCCTCAATAGTATCAGCATAATTATAACCGGCATGAAGAGCCCTTTTATTTGCCTCCACTAATTCGGGGATTTTTTTAAATTTTGATTCAAGAAATTTTTCTGTTTGGGCTGTTGTTCGGTCAAACAACCAGTACATCATACCCAGTGCAAACATATTTTTACACCTTATAATACTTTTATTGTCAAGGTTCAGATCCTTAAGGGCAGTTTTTGTAAGTGAAGTGATTGGCGCCTCAATAATATTGTATTTATCAAGACTTCCATCTTTTAAAGGATCTGCATCATAGCCTGCCTTGGCAAAATTTCTATCATTGAAATTATCTGTGTCAACCACAATATTCCCGGAATCTCTAACCAGTTCAAAGTTTGCTTTCAAAGCGGCAGGGTTCATGGCTATCAAAACATCAACCTGATCACCTGGTGTGTATATATCCAATTTTCCAATTTGTACCTGAAATCCCGAAACTCCCTCTACCGTACCTATTGGTGCCCTGATCTCTGCCGGGAAATCTGGTAAAGTTGCCAGGTCATTCCCCAAAACTGCTGATGTAAAAGTGAATTGTGAACCTGTAAGCTGCATTCCATCCCCGGAATCCCCTGCAAACCTGATCACTACTTTTTCGAGTTCCAATGGCTTTTCTTCTACTGACATT
>CBDVAV010000212.1:0-7633 GCA_965372055.1 uncultured bacterium
CTTCTATCCCGGGATACTGGACTGCCTTCGGAATGACCTCGTTTGATTCCAGGTTTCTAATAAATAAATATCCGACTATTACAATAGTTACGGAAGCCGCAATATTAACAAACGTTGTAACTAAACCTAGAGTCTTGATCTTTACTTCAGGTTCCAGGTGGAAATCGTTTAATATCAGATCCTTTATTTTCTCCCATTCTACATCAGCATTTAATCCCTCAACAGCCAACATTTTTTCCGAATCCTTCCAAATCCTTTCAAACTCATCAAGGGCTTCCTCATTACCTGGCAACTTTTTCCAATCACTAAAATACCCTCTTTCCTCCTTCTCCAGATTCCCAGAAAGATGTTTAGCTATTAATTTCCAATCTTTTGAATCCATTCTTTAAGTACTATTAACACACTTCTATTCTTCAATTTATAAACCCCCCAAATACTAAATACCCCTAAAAAGGCACGTATGTTTTTTATATTAAATAAGCAATTGCCATCATCAATAGAAATAAAACCAATGATTTCCATCCCATATATTTTTTCAAATCTTCACGTAATCGCTTTAATGCTATTCCCATATGATTTTCCACGGTTTTAATTGATATGTTAAGCTCTTCTGCTATCTCCCTGTATTTTTTGCCTTCATGTTTGCTTAAAATAAAAATCACTCTGCACTTGGGCGGTAGCTTGTCAATCGCTTCCCGTACTTTATGATGAAACTCCTCTTTTTCCATCTCGTTGGGGCCATCCTTAATAATTGGGTTTTTATCAATCAAAGTTTGAAAAATCTGCAATCTCTTTTTATTGCTTTGCAGATGGTTCAATGAAGTATTTGTTACAGCTTTATATAGGTAACTTTTAATGTATGGGCCAAATTCTATTTTTTCCCTCCTTTTCCATAACCTCACAAATACCTCTTGAACTATGTCTTTTGCAGCATTATCATCATTAACCATGTTCATGGCAAAATTAGCCAGAGCTTGATAATGTTGTTTATATAGGTTCTCAAACTGAGAATATTTGTCCATTCTGTGAAGTCGCGACTAAAATTGCAGTTGAAAATATCAGGCGAAGATTAAAATATACAAAATTATTATAGGTTTTTTGCTTACATGGACAAACTATCTACACTTTTCTGATGCTAATTTAGTGTCTTACCTACTTTGACTTATCTTGAGTGGCGGATCCAATTCAGATGTCAGATCAGCTATCTTTCCAATTTTAGCTTCTTTAGCTTCTGGTCGCATACTGCACTCGCCATCAAATACCGCACCTTCATCCACAATAAGGATCTTTGTTTTAATTTTACCATGAACCCTGGCTGTCGGCTTAAGTACTAATGTCTCAGAAACTTCAATTTTTCCTTTCAATTCGCCTGCTATTTCCGCATTATTGGCTAAGATTGTTCCCTCCACGTAAGAAAATTCACCAAGGGCAATTTTAGATTTCGTACTTATCTTACCTGTTACTTTACCCTCAATCCTGATGTTCCCAAAAGTCTCGATATCGCCCTGAAAATAAGTCTCTCTCCCGATGATATTATTTGAATTCATGCTTTCCTCTGATGCCTTCATATTTGTCCTCCTATTAAACATTGAATTTTTGGTTTTACCTGATCAACTGATTGTTGCCAACATTATCCAATTTAAACCCCCACTTTTCCAGATATCTTGTTTTTCCACTATAGGCGCCAACTAGTGACTCGAAAACGGTTTTGATAAACTTTGTTAAGGAATTTTCTTTGTCGATACTTTCAATTCCAATATACCGGTCCCTTTCTTCAAATGCCTGCCGGGCCAATTCCTGATATTGTGTTCCCAGGTTGTGCAAACTCTGGGCATTATTCAGGTTGAAACTCATCTTGGCAACATTTATTTTGGGAAGTGGACTGTTAGCACCTTCATCTGTATGCTTTTTAATTATTTTACTGGCAAGATTAAATAGATCTTCAGGCTTTTTGATTAACTCCATTTTAAAATTGCTTTTCATCTTTGTAAAATAACTGCTCGCAAATCGAACATATACTTTTGCATCATTATGATTTCAATTACTAAACAGGTGGGCTAGCGTAATCCCCTAAAACAAAATTACATTATCTAATAAAAGATTTTCCTCCAACTGGAAATCATATCTTACAGATGTGCATTATTGATCGGAATAAACAGTTTCCTTCAGGTTGTTTTATCACTGCTTCGGATCATTCCAATTAATAAACAATTAGTGAATAATCCCCCTTTTTGATGATGGATATTCAAGGAGCAAGTGTAACATCAAGCTGCCTGCTAATCCAATATTGTATTTAGAAATTCAGTATAATTTAGTTAGCATTGTGGGAATATTGCTTTTCACATTGTGCCAAAAATAAAAAAAATATTAATTGCCAACCGCGGCGAAATCGCCTTGAGGATAATTCGTTCTGCCAAAGAGATGGATATTAAAACCGTGGCTGTATTTAGTGATGCAGATCGGGCAGCAATGCATGTCATCAGTGCAGATGAAGCGGTACATATTGGCCCTTCACCCCCGGCGGAGTCATACTTGTGTGGTGATAAGATTATTGATGTTTGCAAACAATTAGGAGTTGATGCCATTCACCCTGGATATGGTTTCCTTTCTGAAAATGCAAGTTTCGCAAAAAATGCAACAAAATCAGGGATCATTTTTATAGGGCCATCCGCTGAAAGCATTGAAGTGATGGGAGATAAGTTAGCAGCTAAAAAGGCAGTGTCTGGCTACGATATACCCATGGTTCCCGGAACAGAACAACCTGTTTCGGATGTGGACCAGGCAAAAACATTTGCTGATAAAATCGGATTTCCGGTATTGATTAAAGCCAGTGCTGGTGGAGGGGGGAAAGGAATGCGTATTGTAAATAAAGCAGAAGAGTTTGAAGATCAGATCAAAAGGGCAATGAGTGAGGCCAAATCAGCATTTGGCAGCGATGCCGTTTTCATTGAAAAATATATTACTTCTCCCAGGCATATTGAAATCCAAATACTTGGCGATCAACATGGCAAAGTAATCCATCTGAACGAAAGGGAGTGTTCTATTCAAAGGCGTTATCAAAAAGTGATAGAAGAAGCCCCCTCCTCACTTTTAACACCAGAATTGAGGCATAATATGGGAATTGATGCCATCAATGTTGCAAAATCCTGCAATTATTATAGTGCAGGTACGGTAGAGTTTATCATGGATGAAAACCTCAATTACTATTTTCTTGAAATG
The DNA here is from genome assembly GCA_965372055.1 of uncultured bacterium. GTDB lineage: Bacteria > Bacteroidota > Bacteroidia > Cytophagales > Cyclobacteriaceae > CBDVAV01. The sequence goes on from CBDVAV010000212.1 coordinate 3,220, forward strand.
AACACCCGCCTCCAAGTTGAACACCCGGTAACCGAACTAATTACGGGAATTGATTTAGTTAAGGAACAAATAAAAATCGCTGAAGGCAATCGGCTTTCCCTTGGTCAGGATGGCATTTCAATCGATGGACATTCCATTGAACTAAGGGTTTATGCTGAAGACCCTGAAAACAATTTTATGCCTGATGTAGGTACACTGAAAACTTATCATAGGCCAAGTGGCCCTGGAGTCAGGGTGGATGATGCTTATGAACCGGGGATGGAAATTCCAATATATTACGACCCAATGATCTCAAAACTTGTATCATATGGCAAAGACCGCGATGAGGCCCGGAAAAGAATGATCAGGGCAATTGACGAATATAGGGTAACGGGGATTGCCACTACTCTTGGATTTGGTAAATTTGTGATGGGGCATAAAGCATTTATCAAGGGTGATTTTGATACAAATTTTGTTGACAAGCACTATTATCCTGAAAACTCAAATAAAAAAGATACAAAAAAAGAAGACTCTGAAATAGCTGCAGCATTGAGTACATATATATTAAGCAACCCTTCAAAAGACAACCCAGATGTGGCACCAGTCAGCAAGAACAGCAAAAATAAATGGAAATTAAGGCTGAGGGAGGATTAGAAGATGGCCGCGATAAGACCAATTCGTGCCTGGAGATATAACAAGGAGTTGGGTTCTAAAATTGAAGGACTCGCTTCCCCGTTGTTTGATGTCGTATCTGCAAAGCAAAGAAAAGCCCTCTACAGCAACCCTTATTGCAGCATTCACCTATCGGTGCCAGAGGAACCCAATGCAGCTCAAAGAGCCTCAAAGATTCTCGATGAATGGAAGAAAGACGGAATAATTATTCAGGATAATATCCCTGGAATCTATGTATATTATCAATATTACACCTTACCAGGACAAAACAAGGAGTACTGTAGAAAAGGGTTCATTTGCAACATGCGAACCTATAGCTGGGATGAAAATGTGATTTTAAGGCATGAAAACACCATGCCCAAATCTGTAAATGACAGGAAAGAAATATTAAAGAATACACTTTTCCATGTAAGCCCAACCCATGGTTTGTATACTGACCCGGAGTATAAGCTAAAAACCCTGATGGACGAAAGTATGCAATCCCCAATTTACGAATCTGAAGATTACCAGGGGGTTCTCAACAAGGTGGGGGTTATTAATGATCAACAAGCAATAAATCAATTCATTTCCACTTTAGAAAACAAACAAGTAATTCTTGCAGACGGACATCACCGGTATGAAGGTTCGCTTATGTATCAGCAAGAAATGAGATCTGTTAATTCTAAAAATACAGGCCAGGAGGGATACAATTTCCATACAATATATCTTACAAACACTGAAGACAATAATCTGAGAATATTACCAACACACAGGTTAATATGTGACATGGGAATAGATGAAATCAAGTTACTTGATGGCCTTAAAGAATACTTTTATATAAATGAGATTACCGATGTATTTAGCATAAATGAAGTAATCCTGGGAAAGAAATGGACATTTGGATTAATATTTAAAGACCGGGCATTTCGAATTACATTAAAAAATGAGGCCTTTCAAAAACTTGCCTGGAATTTCCCAGATGAAATTAAAGAATTGGATTTAACTGTCCTGCATTTCTTCATTATCGAAAAAGGATTAGGTATATACCGTTCCCATCAATTGGACTCCGATAATATTAAATACAATAGAAATTTTACTGATTGCCTGACCCAAGTGATGAATAACAAAAGTAAATTTGCCATCATTGACAATGAACTCTCTATTGAAGATATCAAAAAAGTGTGTTATAGTGGAAGCACCATGCCACCGAAGTCAACTTATTTTTATCCGAAGGTTACCTGTGGCTATGTTTTCAGTTCGATAAAAGATGATGAATTTGAACTATTCCCTTTTGCTAGGGTCTAAATCCCCAAGGAGGTTACAGCTTTTACAGGAAGCCGGATTTGATCCGGAGGTTGTGGACATAAATTCAAAAGAAATATTTCCTCAATTATTGTCTGTATTGGAAGTAGCCAAATTTTTAGCAGAACAAAAAGCAAAAACTTTCACAGGAAATCTAGAAAACAAAATTTTGCTCACCGCAGACACGATTGTCCTCATGGATGATCGAATTCTTGGAAAACCAAAAGACGACGATGAGGCTAAACAAATGTTAATGGAGTTATCAGGTAAAAATCACTTGGTAATTACCGGGGTCTGTTTAAAGACCAATACAAATTCCATTAGTTTTGATGACTGCACTCAAGTTTGTTTTAAAGCATTAACAAAAGATGAAATCAACTATTATGTCGATAATTACCACCCTATGGATAAAGCTGGGGCTTATGGTATTCAGGAATGGATTGGCCTGATTGGCATTGAGGAAATAGTAGGCTCTTATTTTAATGTAGTCGGTTTACCGGTTCATTTGGTGGTTGAACATTTGAGAATAATTAATTGATATGAAGGTAGATTATTGAGGTTTATCCCCTTCCTAGCTTAACTGGTTTATAAATTGTCTGATTTCTTCAATGATGTACATTTTAGGAAGATTTACCAAGAGAGAGACAATCATAAAAATAATGATGTACTTGGAATATTTATCAAAGTATTGATTGGAATAATACTTTGCCACATCAGCTAAAAGTCCGACAAATAATGGAATTGTGAACGGGGCTAAAATCCGGTAATCAAAACTATCAATAGGGGATATTACTGAAATGATTATTATTGAAATCAAATATGCCAGACTGAAAAATTTTAATTTATTAATTCCATAATTTTCATTTGAAGATACATTTTCTTTAGGCTTATAGCGAATTAACATATAAAGAATAACCAATTGGATGGTTAATAAGATCAAATAAGGATAGTCCATTGAGACAATAGAAAAATGATTTCGGGCAATACTAAATTCATTAAGGATTCCCATGGCAAAGGATTCAAATAGTGTATAATGACCTTGATGACCTATCTCCACCCTTTCCATACCAGTGTAATACCCACTTCTAAATTTATTATCAAGAAAATACCAAACAGAAAACGATGTAGATACAATTAATGAACAAAAATAGGACAGTGCTATTTTTTGATTATTCTGAATAAAATACCTGATCGCAAAACCAAATGTGATAAAAAAGTATATCAACCCTACATATCTGAAAAGAAAGAGAAGTATCAAACAAATTGTAAGGAAAATAAAAAGTCTAATGAAGGAATATCTTTCACTGTTTTTAACAATAATAAAAAGGAGAAAGACAAAAAAGATAAAAGGTATTTCAGACCAAGAATGTGAAATTAGTTCCAATGAATTGTATGAAAAAAAAGATAAGCATATAAACCATGTCAATTGCCCTATCCATTTGTATAGCAAAACAAATAGGAATCCAATGAAAATGAAATTCACTATTTTCGATGACATTACTAATGATAATTTTGTTAATAAACTTATTAATGCTATGCAAACAGGATATCCAATTGGCCAAATAGCAAAATCCCCTTTTATCTCATTATTTCTTAATGAGAACCCTTTTTCTTGCCAATTGGTTAAAATTGTGGCAGACTGGTCTAAATATGCTATTGAGTCAGGTGTTAAATATTGATTTGGGTGGACATTTATGCGAAATAGCACTACACCTACAATTACTATGTAAATAAAAACCAGTAATATTTTTCCCTGTTCTTTAATAATTATTATCAATGGTAAATCAAATATTTCCTGGAAAACCTTTACTCAAACTTGATTTCAAAGTTGGGAAATTTGTCATTTTTCGGAAGGGAAGATTGTACCAAATACTGGTAAAAAATATCGATAATACCTGGCCTTTAGGTGAATGATAATTTCTAAATGACATTTTAACCATGATCTTATAAAGAGAAGGAGATCAATTATTACATTGATCATTACATTACAATCCAATAGAAAAAGCGGAAACCTACGGCATCCAGGAATGGATCTGTATGATTAGTATTGAAAAGATTGTTGGCTCTTATTTTAACGTGGTGGGGTTGCCGGTTCATTTGGTGGTTAAACATTTGAAATCAATTCGATAGTTTACCTAACTATCTCATATAAAAATACATTGTAACAAATCGAACAATAAATCAATATTGACAATGACCTACATCATAGTAATATATTCTCCATGGTTTTTATCTTTGCCATCACTGAAACAAATGGAAAAATAATATTCAAATGAATAATATTTCTGTAATAGGGTCGGGAACTATGGGCAATGGCATTGCCCATGTTTTCGCCCAAAATAATTATAAAGTCTCCTTGATTGATATCTTACCTGAAGCCCTGGAAAAAGCGCTTGCAACTATTGGGAAAAATCTTGACCGCCAGATCAAAAAGGAATTAATTACTTCTTTGGATAAGGAGAAAACACTGGCAAACATAACT
>CBDVAV010000213.1:0-7615 GCA_965372055.1 uncultured bacterium
TTGATCATTTTACCTGGTGGATAAATAATGCTATTTCAAAACTGGGCACAATATCTTCTTACCATGCAATACTTGGCAGTGATTGAAGATGATCAAACCCTTCACATGTATTCGGGGCATCCTCTGGGTATTTTTCCTTCCTCAATAAATGCGCCTATAGCGGTGATAACCAATGGGATGATGGTGCCCAATTATTCAAGCCAGGATGATTGGGAAAAATACAATGCACTAGGCGTTACCCAATACAGCCAGATGACGGCAGGTTCATACATGTACATTGGCCCCCAGGGTATTGTGCATGGCACTACCATAACCTTGCTTAATGCAGGCAGGAAAATATCCCAAACTGGGGAGGGATTGGAGGGAAAGTTATTTGTTTCCTCTGGATTGGGCGGAATGAGTGGAGCACAGCCAAAAGCCGGAAATATAGCAGGTTGTATTTCTGTAATTGCAGAAGTAAACCCAAAAGCAGTACAAACAAGGCACTCCCAAGGTTGGGTTGATGAAGTTATTACGGAATTGGATCAACTGGTAGAGCGTGTCAATAAGGCTAAAGTTCAGCAAGAAGTAGTATCAATTGCATTCGTAGGCAATATTGTGGATGTCTGGAGGCGTTTTGATGAAGATAACATAAAAGTAGACCTTGGTTCTGACCAGACTTCCCTGCACAATCCTTGGGCGGGAGGCTATTACCCAGTAGGTCTTTCATTTGAGGAAGCGAATAAAAAGATGTCTGCTGATCCTGAAGCATTTAAAAAGCATGTTCGGGATTCCCTGCGGATTCAGATTGAATATATTAATTCCCATGCTTCTAATGGCACATATTTTTTTGATTATGGAAATGCCTTCTTGCTCGAAGCTTCCAGGGCGGGTGCTGATGTAATGGCTTCTGATGGAACAAGTTTTAAATATCCATCTTATGTTCAGGATATCATGGGTCCAATGTGTTTCGATTATGGATTTGGTCCATTTAGATGGGTATGTACCAATGGTGATCCTAAAGATCTTGAAAAAACCGATGCCATTGCTGCAGAAACCCTAGGTAGCTTGATCGATTCTGCCCCCGTGGAAATAAAACTGCAATTGGAGGACAATATCCGGTGGATAAAATCAGCCGATGATAATAAACTGGTAGTAGGAAGTCAGGCCAGGATCCTTTATGCGGATGCCGAGGGCCGAATGAAAATAGCAAAAGCCTTCAATGACGGGATTGCAAAAGGGGATATCGGTCCAATTGTGCTGGGTCGGGACCACCACGATGTTTCAGGCACTGATTCCCCTTTCAGGGAGACATCCAATATTTATGACGGGTCAAGATTTACTGCTGATATGGCCATCCAAAATGTAATTGGCGATAGCTTCAGGGGAGCTACTTGGGTGTCAATCCACAATGGTGGTGGAGTGGGATGGGGGGAAGTAATTAATGGGGGATTTGGAATGCTCCTGGATGGTTCGCAGGAAGCTGAAAGCAACATACGGAATATGTTATTTTACGATGTAACCAACGGTTTGGCCAGACGAAGTTGGGCCAGAAATCAGGGTGCCGAGTTTGCTATCAAACGGGAAATGGAACGAGCTTCAAATCTTAAAGTTACTTTGCCAAATCTTGCAGATGATGATCTTATTGATTCTTTATTTTAGGCAATGGATCAAGACACCACCTTAAACAAATAATAATTCTTTTTACCTTTTTGCACCAGCAGGTATTTATCTTGGAGCAATTTGAAATCTACTTTTTGGTCAATGGAATTGAGCTTTATCTTGTTGATGCTGACCCCGCCACCTTCGATCATTCTACGAGCTTCCCCTTTTGAGGCGAATACCAGGTTTTTGGTATCTTCTGAAAGAAAATCAGTTACGTTGCTGGTGTTTTCCATGGTAGACAATTGAATCTCGGCCTGAGGCACTCCTTCGAATACCGATAACAAGGTCTTTTCGTCAATAGATCCCAATTCATCGGTAGTGGATTTTCCAAAAAGGATTTGAGAAGCCTTTATTGCGGATTGATAGTCTTTTTCGGAGTGTACCCTGCAGGTGATATCCTTGGCCAAGGCTTTTTGAAGTAAGCGTTGATGTGGGGCTTCAAGATGTTCCTTTTCCAGGCTTTCGATTTCCTCTTTATCCAGTAAGGTGAAGATCCTGATCAGTTTTGTAGAATCTTCGTCAGAGCAATTTATCCAAAATTGATAGAATTTATATGGTGACGTCTTTTCGGGATCCAGCCACACATTGCCACTTTCGGTCTTCCCAAATTTCGATCCATCCGCTTTGGTTATCAATGGGGTAGTCAATGCGAATGCTTCGCCACTGGCTTTTCGCCTGATCAATTCAGTGCCAGTAACAATATTACCCCATTGGTCTGAACCACCCATTTGCAATTTCACACCATGTTCTTTGTATAAATGATAGAAGTCATATCCTTGCAAGATTTGATAGGAAAACTCTGTGAATGAAATACCTGTCTCTAACCTGGATTTTACTGAATCCTTGGCCATCATATAATTAACTGACAAATGTTTGCCAACATCACGCAAAAATTCCAAAAACCCCTTATTCTTAAACCAGTCATAATTGTTCACCATTACAGCAGAATTATCGCCGCTGTCGAAATCAAGGAATTTAGCAAGTTGGGCTTTGACTTTATCTTGGTTATAGCTAAGCATATCTTCACTTAGCAATACCCTTTCCTCTGATTTTCCGGATGGATCCCCAATCATGCCAGTTGCACCTCCAATTAAAGCATATGGTTTATGGCCACACCGTTGAAAGTGTACCAAGGTCATTATTTGAACCATATTACCTATATGCAACGAGTCTGCAGTGGGGTCAAATCCGATATAGCCGGAAGTGATTTCTTTTTTTAACTGATCAGCTATACCGGGCATTTGATCATGGATCATCCCCCTCCAATTCAATTCTTCAATGAATTCTGCCATTAAAAGATATATATTTTGTCAATTATTTTATTAGGAATGTTATCAATATTTCAAATATATAAACTTGTAAGCTTTTCTTAGGATTGTTATTTTTTTATTTCCATCTATGGTTTAACTTTATCCATCTTTATCAAAAATTCATAAAGCCACATGAATATTCGTAAAAGTCGCTTGACTTTCAATCTACCTTTAAAAGTCATTGCGATTCTACTAACCTTTGCAACTACGGATTTGTTTGCTTCCATTAAATATAGTCGGAGTACAATTGGAATGTTTACTTGGTTCCAGGATCAGGCAGAAGGGCCTACCCAGGATCAATATGAAAAATTAAAACTTGTTGTTGTAATAACTTTACTAATAGCATTTGCAGTAGTAATTGGAATGTCAATCATCATTCAATCAAATAGGTTGCTAAAAAAGGAATACGCGAAGAATAAAGAACAACAGATTGAAATTGAGAAGAAAAACGAAGAGCTGGCAATTCAAAATGATAATCTGAAAGACCTCAATGATGAAAAGAATTCAGTGATTACGTATGTATCCCATGATTTGATGACACCATTGGTAAATATTGAAGGGCTGTGTCAGTTAGTGGAATTAGAAAAAAACAACCTTACCAATGATCAAAAACACTACCTCGAAACTATAGTAAAAGTATCCAAGGATGGCAAGTTGATGATCCACAGCATGCTCAATATCAATAAGATAGAGCAAGATATAAAAAGTATTGAGTTAAACCCGGAAAATATCACTAGGCTTTTGCAAGAAGCTGTTTTGGGCCTTAGGATATTCAGCGATGAGAAATCCATTGAAATTGAAATTAAGTCTACTAATAATGACCTGGAAATTGAAACCGATAAACAGTACTTGAAGCAGATTTTTTCCAACTTGATTTCCAATGCCATTAAGTTTTCCCCATCAGAGACTAAAGTTGAAATTAATGTTGAAGAAAAAGATGTCACTGTGGCCATAGCCGTTAAAGATCACGGTGAAGGAATTAGTGAAAGGGACCAGGACAGGATTTTTCTTAAATATGAACAAGTCAGCAGCCGTCCTCCTAAAGATGGTGTATCATCTGGTCTGGGCCTTGCTATAGTAAAGCAACTGGTCAATAAGCTCAAGGGCAAAATCAGGGTGCAAAGTGAACCTGAAAAAGGAAGTACTTTCATAGTAGAATTTATGAAATAGGGTATCAAGCCCCTTCAGTTTTATCCAAAGTTTTAACATCTGGGAAATCCTTATTTTATAAAGGAAATTGTCCCCCCACAAAGTTTTCAGTATCATTTACAAAATCAACATTGCAATTTTCCCGGATTTTGAGTAGTTTACTTGGTGGCAAAGTGTATTTGTAACCTAACTTCAACTATATAAAAATTTACTATGAAAAAATTATTAGCATTATTCGCAATCCTTTTGACTGTCAATGTATTTTCTCAGATTGACCGTTTTGAAGGAAGACCTACTGAAGCTTCATCTGATGTAGCACAAGCAAAAGAAAACGTTCCTGTAAAGAAAGAGTCATTCAAGGACAAATTGGCACGTATTTCAGCAGATGGAAACAAAGTGGGAGTGCTTTCTACTGCAGGATCAGTTTACGTAAAAGAATATAAAAAGCCACAAGGTAGTACTACTCAATTGGACACAAAAGTAGATGCCGGAGTTAAAGGTGAGCTAGCAGGTGTACAAGGTTTAGAAGAATTCGGGCCCTGGTTGGTTAGTCAATTGAATGATAAATTTGGAACAGATGTATTCGAATTGGTTGACATTAATAAGATACCTTACAAAGAAGTCAAAGTTTTTAGCTCTATGCAAAAAGTGGATGATTGGTGGAGCACAAAGTACAAAATGGTGGCGACATACAATATAGATTGTTATTACGAAGCCTACACCGAAGGTGAAGTCACCTCTGATGCAAGGTCTTTTATCGGCTCGTTTTCAGTTGACACAAGGTTATATATCCTTGAATATTTTATTGGAAAAAAAGGAGGTACACAAAAGTATATTGTCAACGGCCGCCAAATGGGCAGCTACAATTCTGAGAAGTATAAAGGAAAAGAGGACACCGAAGTAGGATCCATTGAAGAACTTGCTGAACTTGTTGCAAAAAAATCTGATTCAGAAATTGTGGAAATGCTGAATGCAGAGAGGGAGTCCCATCTGCAAAAGGCACTGGGAAAATTATTAAAATAGAACTTATCCTTATTATTTGATCCGGTGCTGACCTAATTTCATTGGTTCAGGCATTTTCTTGTCTAATATTTGTAATTGGGTGTATCTTTGAATGAGTTAAATTCAAAGAGAAATGGAATCATATCATTCAAAATTTACTATTTCAAGCTTAATTTATTGTATTTGCATACCACTAATTATAGGTGGTTGCAATAGCCAGACCACCAAGGATCAAGAAGAGCCAGCTGACGATTTAGACCCAAGGATAGCAACCATTGATTCTTTGAAACAAGCCGGTTATGAAATTTGGGACCTGCATTCTCATTTGAAAGGTGGGCTGACCATGGATCAATTACTTGCCTATTCAGAAGAAACGGGCATTAATTATGGTGTAGCGGTAAATGCAGGCGTTGGATTCCCGGTTGAAAACGACTCTGCTTTGAGTGCATATTACCACTCTGTAAAAGATTATCCTGTTTATCATGCCTTGCAAGCAGAAGGAAGGGAATGGATCAGCAATTTCTCTCCCGATTCCATTGCCCTATTTGATTACGTGTTTACCGACGCCTTGACTTTCTTTGATGCAGAAGGGAGAAGGAACAGGCTTTGGATAAAGGAAGAGGCTTATGTTGATGATGCTCAATCATTTATGGATTACTATGTTGATCAAATTGTGGAAATAATCAGCAACGAACCCATAGACATTTTTGTAAACCCAACCTTTTTGCCGGAGGTATTGACAGATGATTATGACGGGTTATGGACTGACGAAAGAATGCAGAAAGTAATTGATGCTTTATCACAAAATGACATCGCGGTGGAGATCAATGCCAGGTTCAAGATCCCATCCGCCAATTTTATAAAAAAGGCAAAAGGGGAGGGCCTTAAGTTCACCATGGGCACCAACAATCCTGAAAACGAATTGGGCTACCTTGAATACAGCCTGCAAATGATCAAAGAATGTGGCCTTGAGCCAGGGGATTTCTGGAAGCCTGAATCAAAGAGGTTGTGATATTTGAAGTTGGCACGCATCAGATGTCTCAGAGCCATCCGGATGCATGCCAATAGAATCGTCTGAATAGAACGTCATTCCTGTGAAGAGGGGAATCCAATAGATATTTAAAATGAAAACAGTTATAAAAGAAAACATGATGGATAAATTTAAAATAAAAATAAGTATGGCCTTGCCACTGTTATTTCTGCTGCTTATTTTTTCATGCAATAAAAGGGGGAATAAGGAATCTGATGAGGGCGCGATGTTTATGAAAAATAATCAACACTCAGGAAAATACAATTCACAATCGGTAAAAGAGGAACCAACCATGTTGTGGAAAATCAAAACGGGAAAGGAAGTTATTTCATCTCCTGTAGTTATTGACAATGTGGTGTATATAGGCAGCGGGGATAATAAACTTTACGCGATAAATGCTGCTTCCGGGGATATAAATTGGGTTTATGAGACCCAAGGCCCTATACATTCCACTCCATTAGTGGCAAAAGGAAAAGTACTGTTTTTAAGCTACGATGGCTTTTTTTATGCTTTAAACCAATCAGACGGGAAGCTTATGTGGAAGTTCAAAACAGAAGGCGAATCAAAATTTAAGATAAAAGATTATTACGATCAATCAACCGGACCAGTCTTTCCAGACTTTTATGATTTCTATCTCTCATCAGCAATAGAAGATAATGATCTGGTATACTTTGGTTCGAGTGACTCTAATATTTATGCACTAAATATTGAATCCGGGGAAAAGGTATGGAATTATAAAACAGGGGATAACATTCATTCATCACCAGCTATATACGGGAATTCACTGGTAATAGGTTCCTGGGATAGTAATGTATATTGTTTGAATGCAAGTACAGGAATAGAAAACTGGTCATACACCACGGGAAGGGATACGACAAATTATATCTGGCTTGGCATTCAGGCGTCACCTTCTATTGAGAACGGCATTGCATATATAGGTTCGAGGGATGCAAAGTTTTATGCTTTCAACATTGAAACCGGGGATACTTTGTGGACTAACGATAAGTTTAATGGATCATGGATGCCGAGTTCGGCTGCCATAGGAAACGAAAATATATACACTGGATCTTCTGATGCCAACCTTTTTTATTCGATCAATAAGAAAATGGGAAATATTAATTATTCAACCAGTACCAATGCTTTATGCTTTTCAAGCCCGGCAATTGACAACGAAATGGCTTATATAGGTTCCGGAAATGGCAGATTATATGGCATTGAGCTTGATAGTGGGGATGTTAAATGGGAGTTTCAAACCATTGGCAGTAAAACCGATACCATAAAAATGTATGACAGTAATGGCGCATTGGATATAGAAAAGAGAAAGGAATTATTAGCTGGTATTCAAGATATGACGGCTTATGCTTCTTTATATACAGATATTTTTATCAGTACCGGTTCAATTTTATCCTCACCGGTAATATCCAATCAGGTAATTTATTTCGGTAGTTTTGATGGCTATATATATGCAATAACTGATAAA
>CBDVAV010000214.1:0-7612 GCA_965372055.1 uncultured bacterium
TTCAGTAGAATTTACACCAGTTCTAAAACGATTTTTCCCCGACTTAAAAAAGGAAAGTTTAGAAGCTGATACGGTGGGTAATCTTATCATAGAAATTGATAGGAAATATCCTGGAATTAAAAACTACATTATTGATGAAACCGGACATTTAAGGGAACACGTTCAGGTCTATATTGGCGAAGAACCTATAAATAAAGACAATCATCTACTGGAAAAGCTTAGTTCAAATGATAAGGTATTGATTTATCAGGCCATTTCTGGCGGATAGTATTGTTTCATGCAAATCCTGGTTGGCACAGATAAAGGATTAATTGAGTACAGTCTTCTCAATGATGATTTCAAATTAAAAGAAATTCATTTCCTTGGGTTTCCTATTGGTGGTGTTAATTATCACCAATCCAGTGGTATCTGGAGGGCTGCGGTCAACCATAAACATTGGGGACCAAAGATCCACCTTTCCTCTGATGGGGGAAAGCACTGGCAGGAAATAGGAGCGCCCCAATTCCCCTTAAATATTATCGATAAACATGGCAATAAAACTGTTATCAAGAATATTTGGGAAATCACCAATGCATCAAATGCCGATCCCGATGAATTCTATGTAGGTGTTGAGCCTGCGGCTATTTTCAGGACCAAAGATGGAGGGTATAATTATGAATTTCTCCGAGGTTTGTGGGAACACCCTTCTCGATCTGAGTGGCAGGGAGGTGGAAAAGGGACCATGGATCCTTTTTTGCATTCCATAACCATTGATCCCCAGGATAAAAATCATATTTATGTTGGGATAAGCTGCGCCGGTGTTTTTGAAACCTGGGACGGTGGTATTTCCTGGAACCCTATCAACAAGGGGCTCATTGCTGATTATCTGCCCAATCCAAAGGCTGAAGTTGGACATGACCCACACACTCTTAAAATGTCAAAAAACAATAGTAAGGTCATCTGGCAACAAAATCATTGCGGAATATTCAAAACATCTGACGGGGGCAAAAATTGGGATGATATTTCCGACAGGAGTGGGATCGCCAATTATGGTTTTGCCATGGCAATAGATGAGGAAAATGATAACCGAGCCTGGGTTGTTCCTTCACATAGCGATAGCCTGAGAATTCCTCATAATAATGCCTTATGTGTATGCATCACCCAAGATGGTGGAAAGACCTGGACTGAGCAAAGAGATGGCCTGCCCCAGGAAGCATCTTTTGATATAGCCCTACGCCATGCACTGGACATAAAAGGGAGCCACCTGGTATTCGGGACAAACAATGGCAATCTTTATCATTCACCGGATTATGGGGCACATTGGGATACAGTATCCCAGAATCTGACTACAGTAAGATCGGTGAAGATTATATGAGATTAGCCACCTCGGTAACTGATCGAAGTCATTTCCCGAAGGTGAGAATCCAGCCTACAAAGAACATATCCCAAAATATTAGATTAATGTCAGCAAAGTCAAAGTAGAAGATAAAAAATTGTTTTTGGCTATAGTTCCATTTGAAGTCAGTTGGAAACACCACTTCAAATTGAATGACCTTCTGAGTAATATAGTTGGTCTCCCAGGTCACGCCCGTTACCTATATGTACCCCAACTTTGCCAGGAAAATAAATCGTTAATGGAAACACTTTAAACTTTAAAAAAATGAAAACTCTCTTGGCAAGCTTATTTGTAGTCCTTCTGACATTTTCATCATCAGCACAGGAAAAACGTCAAAAAATAATTTTTGACGTGACCAGCACAGATACCAAAGTTCACCAGTCTACTCTACTAATGATGAAAGTGATGTCAGCCAATTATCCTAATACGCTCTTGGAAGTAATGGTGTACGGTGAAGCGTTACCCATGTTGATGAAAAACCAATCTACTGTCGCAAGTGAGATTGCACAGTATATTGATAACGAGAATGTGATTTTTACTGCATGTGAAGTAAGCATGGAATTACTTTTTAAGATAGATAAAAGCCAATTACTGGATGGTGTGGGCACTGTGGAAAATGCGATACCTGATATTGTGATGAAACAAAAAAATGGTTGGGGGTATCTTAAAGTGGGAAATTAAATTTCTTGGTTGATTAAACTTTCAAATATATCCAGCACTGGTTTATCACGAGCATAATCACTTCTTAAATTATACCACAAAAAGGCAGCAAAAATTTTAGCTGCCTTTTTGTTGGTTAATATTCAAACCAAAGGCTCACAAGCCTAATGCAAATAATGATTACCCGCAATTACAATTAATTTTGTATTTTCAGGGATCTGATGCAAAACGTTTATAATGATATAATGGAAGACATGAACTACAATAAATTTGTAGTTGGTGATTTACTATTTGTTGAGTATACATGCCCTATTTCTGATGAACTATGGAGTGTCTGGACTCAGACGGATTTTATCATTCATGTGCTGAGAGGGAAGAAAAAATTGTCCTCAGGTACACAAGAATGGATGATCACTGGAGGAGATACTGTGTATGTTAAAAAGGGTTCCTTCTGGATGAATCAGTATTTTGATGATGAATTTTGTATGTTGGGTTTTTTTATCAATGATGATTTTATACGATCAATCATTAAAGAATTACATGGGAAGATACCGATAAATGCCAAAGCAAAATTTAATGAATTTAGCATAAAAAGAATTAAGCATGATCCCATTTTAGATGGTTTCTTCAATTCTATGTTGCCTTATTTTAAATCGGAATTGAGCCCATCAAATTCTTTACTTGAACTGAAGTTGAAGGAATTAGTGATTAATATTCTTACCACGGATATTAACCTTGAATTATCATCTTATTTTCAATCCCTGCTCGAAACGGACAAACCTTCCATTAATTCAATAATGGAAGATAATTTTTTCCAGAATCTGTCAATCCAGGAATTTGCCAGTTTATCACACAGAAGCCTGTCTACATTTAAAAGGGATTTTAAATCATGCTATTCTGCTCCTCCTGGAAAATGGTTATTGGAGAAAAGATTGGATTACTCTTTAATACTTCTTCAGAATAAGGCGTCAAATATTTCACAGATTGCCTATCAATCCGGGTTTGAAAGTTCCTCACATTTTAGCAGATCGTTTAAATCTAAATACGGAACATCACCCACCATCTATAGATCTAATATTGATTAGAATTCGTGCTTTTTCTATATTGGATTTCAAATTAGTCGCTAACGTTTTATTGTTAAATGCCTTTTAATGAATTTTTATAAAGGGTTGTAGGTTGTTATCATTTTTATTTTTTTCCTTCTTCAAATTAATGTTTCATGAATCCAGAGTAGGAAGGTTCAAAAGGTAGTTTGTGCTTCTTCCACCTTCACCTGAATCCGATAAGACTCCCTTTTTGATTAAATCTTGGATATCCCTACGAGCAGTATCTCTATGTACTTTTGTCATCTTCGCCCATTTGGAGGAATGTAATTTACCAACGAAATCACCTTGGAGTTTATTGATCATTTCAATTTGTCTCTCATTGAATTGAGTGTTTTTATATAACTCCCAGAACTTTGCTTTCACCAATATTTCCGATAATGTCTCATCGGTTACCTCAAGCGCATCAGTAAGACGTTCAAAGTACCACACGAGCCATTGGCTTATGTCCATACTTCCCTTTTGAGTGTACTCCAAAATATCATAATACCCCTTTTTAGATTTCATGATTTGAGACGACATACTATAGAACCTTTGGTTAGTTCTGTCGGCTCTGGCTAATTGAGTATCTGCAATGGCTCTGGCAATTCTTCCATTCCCATCATCGAATGGGTGGATACTTACAAACCATAAATGGGCTATTGCTGATTTAAGCACAGGCTCCATGCTTTCATCTGTATTGAACCACTCTATAAACCGTTTCATTTCTTCTTCTAATCGTGGAGCTTCTGGAGCGGTATAATGTACTTTTTCCTTTCCCATTGCGCCTGATACAACTTGCATTGGACCGTGTTCATCCCCTCTCCATTCACCTACTGTTATCTTATACATACCACTTCTTCCTGTTGGGAATAGGGCAGCATGCCATCCACACATTCGATCCTTGGTTATGGGGGCTTTATATTTCTGAGTTGCATCCAACATCATCTCTACAACACCCTCTACATCCCGGCTTGCATTAGGCAATCCTGATATTTCCATCCCTAGCCTTCGAGCCACTGAGGACCTTACTTCTTCTGGATTCAATAACTCTCCTTCGATTTCACTTGACTTAACAATGTCTTCCGTTAATGTCTCAAGTACGGCTTCCTCTCTTAGTTCAAACCCCATACCTTCCATTCTTCCTATTAATCTACCTTGCAGATCACGCACCTTACTCACGTATGGGAGCATGGTGTCGTTATCCCATTTAAAGTTTGGCCAGTCTTTACTTTGATGTAAATACATTGTTTCTACTTTTAAATGCCGTATATTTTACTACGAATATAGGGTTTATTTGACGTAATACAAAATAAACGCAGCATTATATGCGTCAATAATGATGATTAATTGCCGTATTCTAAGTTAAACGCAGCATATATTACGTCATAAACAATGCTTAACTGTTGTATTAATCAGGAAAGGAGTGAAGTAGTAGGGTGTAGTTACAAACTACACCCAGTTGCGGGAAATTCACTTTATCTTTTGTAGGTGCTTTTCTCCTCGTTTCCCTTATTTAGAGTAATTATCAGCTTATTTTTTCGTAGTTTGATTTGCACTTGCCTACCTTCTACAAACCCGAGATCGTTGAGCCATTTTCCTTCCAACCTAATTTCAGGTACCGTAATATAATCCCATGTTCTTGATCTGTGTTTTGAGTGAATTTTTAGTTTTCGGTGACCTCTCACATTTTCATGTTATCATCAACAAACATAAATAAAAGAGACTGGTTTGTCAAACTTTTGTATGACAAAAGTGTAGTACAATTAATTGACATTTGTTTCGTGACAAAAGACCAGCTCAAAAAGAAAATCGGTCAGCGAATTGTTGAATTAAGAACCCAGAAGGGTTGGAGTCAATCTGACCTGGCGAGAGCTTGTGAAAAAGACAGACAGGCAATTGAGAAGTTGGAAAATGGTAAAGTGAATCCTACGCTTTATTCTCTTTTGGAGATCTCGAAGGCACTGGGGGTCAAGTTGTCTAAATTGACAGATTTCTGATTTTTACAGTGAAAGTCAGGTGGAAACAGCTGACTTCGCTGGAGTGCTTAGTTAGATTCTATAATCTTGTAATGAAAGTTTACTACCCAATCACCTTCTTTATCGCTCCGAAATCTTATCTTCTCTATACGATTTGGTACTCCTTCGAAGGTTAATCCACTTTCTTTTATTTTATCGATCAAATTTTCATTTACATGGTAGTTCAGGGAGTTAGGGTAGCCAATTCTAAACACATGTTCAGATTCAAATCTATTTAATATTTGGAGTACATTTCCAAATGCTATCCATTTTGGCTTATTCATATCCGTGTTTATCAGGAGATAGACAACAAATCCTTGATCTTCTTGGCTTGTCTCAACATGAAGAACAAAGCGGGTTGTTGTTTTTAGGTCGTATAATAAATTAATATCTACATTTTTTTTCCCTTTAATAGTTTGTTTTTCAGGATTTAGGTCTATAAGATCTTGTTTAAATCTTGACTCATTGATTGCAATTGGTTTTTTCGCTATTCCCAGCACGTTCATTAATGATTCATTCAAGTATAATTTTTCTTTTCCCATTTGCTCACTTCGCAAGAAACCAGCTTTCTCCAGTTCCTTCAAATAATTGCCTACGGTCCTTAGGTTGCCCAGTTTTGCATCAGTTAAAAATTGACGTTTTGTATAGGGCAATTTAAACAGGTTTTCCAGGAGTTCTTTTGAGTATATCTTTGGCAAGGTTTTCTGAATTTCCTTTCCGGTTTTTTTCATTAAATTTTCAATCTTTTCTATCATGTCTTGACCATCCCCAGCGGCCTGCTCTATCATTTCAACCATATAGATTATCCAGTTTTCCCAGTTGCCTTTTTCCGTTACCTCTCTTAGATTTTTATAATAGTCATCTTTATTTTCAATGATATATCGGCTTAGATACAACGCAGGGAAACGCATTAAACCTGCCAGTTGTAGGTACAGTAGCAAGATAATTCTTCCTGTACGTCCATTACCATCATAAAATGGGTGGATAGCTTCAAACTGATAATGTATCAATGCCATTTTTACAAGAGGATCAAGAGGATCAATATTATCTTCATTGTGAATGAAATTCTCTAATTCCTTCAATTTTTGGCGAATAATATCCTCTCCTTCCGGAGGTGTGTAAATTGTTTTACCAAGTGAGTTCTGAAGTTTAGTTCCGGGAGTATTTCGAATACCTGCTTGGTTTTCCCTGATTTGCTGTACTATCGAAATAAACAAGTTTGTGATTAGAAATGGTCTGTCTTGAAGTGTTTTTCTCCCCCACCATAAAGCATCTTTATAGTGGATGACTTCTTTGGTGGCTGGGTCATCAATCTTTTTGTCCGCTATCGATGCCTTAAATAAAGCATCTTGGGTTGTTACTATGTTTTCGATCGCCGAACTGGCCTGAGCCTCTTGTAAGTTTATTGTATCTATAAATAGATTTGTGTTTGGGAGTTTAGTAATTGCACTATTTAGTTCAGAAAGTTTCCTGCTCGCAGAGATTATTTTTTTTAAAACTACTTTAGTTTCAATTTCTACTTTAGGAGGCAAGGGAGGTAGATCATTGTATGGTTTCTCAGGATGATAGGTCATTTTTATTTTATTCAAATTCTAAGGACATTGCTTATCCTCTTTAACTAAACAAGGGCAAAAATAGTAAATATTTGACTTCGTTCAAAGAACAAGGTCAATATTTACTCCTTTTATCTATTACATCTGCTTCCCCAACTCCTTCCAGCCAAGTTCAGCACATTGGATACGTTCAGGGAAATTTCTTGCAGCGGAAAAAGCCAATAAATCTTCATCTTCCAGGATTTGATATGGTTCTATTTTAGATTCAGCATCCAATAACTCTAAAAAGTCTGCAATTAACTTTTTGACTTCTTGGATGGATGAGCCTATTATCTTTTTTACTAAAATGGAAGAGGAAGCTTTTGATATCGAACAACCATAACCCATAAAAGAGGCATCAATTACTTTGTTGTCATTTAGCTTTAAATAAAAGTTGTACTTATCCCCACACATGGGATTATAAGCAGTAAATAAAAGATCAGGTTTTTCCATCTCCCTTTCATTGAACGGATTTCTTGAATTCTCTAGAATCACTTTCTTGTACAAGGTCTTAATACTCTCTGTCATCGAAAAAACTTTATTACTTCCATTAATGATGATTTCAATTTATCTATTTCTTCTTTTGTATTATACATGGCGAATGATACCCTGCAGGTGCCATGAATTTTGAATATATCCATTAAGGGTTGGGTGCAGTGATGGCCTGCCCGTATAGCAATACCATCCTCAGATAGAAGTCCGGCCACATCATGAGGATGGATATCTTTTAAGTTAAAGGATAATACAGGGGCACGTTCTTCAAAATTCCCTAAAATTTGCAGATCATCAATACTTGACAATACTTCCACAGCATAATTTACCAGTTCAATGTTATGATTGGTAATATAATTCCAGCCTATATTTCCAACGTAATCCAGTGCTGAT
>CBDVAV010000215.1:0-7588 GCA_965372055.1 uncultured bacterium
ACGGCCATGAAGTGACCATAGGTCTACTTCATGGCTCCCCCTCTTGGACTCGAACCAAGGACCTACTGATTAACAGTCAGCCGCTCTAACCAACTGAGCTAAGGGGGAATCTCCCATATTTGGGACTGCAAAACTAGTGTCTGCCAAACTAATTTCCAATAGTTTATCCTAAGGAATTTTAGTCCCCGAAAACTGCCCTGAATACCGCCGAAGTATTTTCAGGATCAACCAGTACAAAAAAGTATACGACAGTGAAACCACTGAGGAAAATTAATCCCGCAATGGCCAGGTATTTCATCCAGGGTTTGGGCAAATACTCCGCTGATATTTCCTTTGAGAAGATAACTTTGTAATTGATAAATCCCGCCAGTGGAGCCACCACAAAGGATAAAATAGTGGCCAGGTCTACCATTTGTCTCAGGTTGTTCACATATTGCGCTATCACTAAAAATCCTCCTATAGATATCACCATTGTCCAGGAGATATATGGCTTTCTGGTTTCGAGATTGGTCTTTTTCAACAACAACCTGGTGGTCTTATCAATCGCCCTGCTATAGCCATCCACAACAGTAATGGTGGTGCTGAACATGGTGGAAAATGCCGCTATACTGATAACGAATGTACTCCATTTACCGATTGCGGAAGTATACATGCCAATAACCTGGCCTGCGAAACCGGCGGAGCTATTTGATAATTCTGTGTTGGTGCCATAGATCACTGTTGCGCCAAGGGTGAGAAAACAAATGGCAAGAATTGCCGTCACCCAATAGCCAAAATTGAAATCCAGCAAGGCCTCTTTAAGGCTCGGCCGATAGCCGGTTAGTTTCATTTTAGCTTCCGCCCACAGGCTTATCCAGGTAGATATATCTACCGCGGTCGGCATCCAACCCATCAAGGCGATGAGAAAAATGATTCCTACCGGATCGCCTATACTCTCGGGAACAAATCCCTGTGCTTCCGGCACTCTTCCATGAAAAAGTACACTAAAAAATGCAGTAAGGGTAGAAACCAGCAAAACAACCCCCACTATTTTCAATAGTGAATCAAGCGTATTGTAGCGGCCGATAGCCAGTATTAAAATACATATTCCCAATAATATACCCGACCAGATATCCGTGGATAAACCCAGCCCCAGGAGATTTTCCAATAAGCCAGCCGTAACAAATGTTACTGCGGCAGTAACAATGAACATCGAAGGTATGGTAATCGCCAAATAGATGAGCAATATCCACTTACCCTTTTTATAATACCCCTCCAGTATACTTACACCGGTAGCTGCAGTATATCTTGCAGAAAATTCAAAAAACGGGTACTTAAGAACATTGGCCAATATTATTACTATTAATAATGAATAACCGTAAACAGCCCCTGCCCTGGTTGATTGTACCAGGTGGGAGACACCAATGCAAGTACTGGCAAAAAGAACCCCAGGTCCCAGGATCCTAACAAATTTTCTCAAGGAATGAATCATAATTTATGCTTAACTTCTAAAGATATGAAAAATGGAGTTTTATTTCCTAATGAGTGGGAAGCTATACAAAATCAGCCATAATGACATATATATTCAACCCAATTTTTACATAATCGGCCATAATGTCACTTTTTTTATCAAAAATGGAAAGGAATTCGGATTGGTACGAATTTCCCTGGTATTATGTTGAAAATTGAAAGTTGAACATAAACAAAAATTATTATGAAACTGGTAAGATATAACCCTGGATTAACTTCAAGACCCGCTGTTTTCAGCGAGTTGATTGATAAGTATTTTAACGATGGCTTTGGTTTAAATGGCGGCAGTCAGTTTACACCCCAGGTAGATATCGTTGAGAGTAAGGCTAATTATCAAATTCAATTAGCTTTACCTGGAATGGAAAAAAATGATTTCCATGTAGACATTAATGACGACACTCTAACCATTAGTGGGGAAAGAAAATTTGAGAATGAATCCAAAGAAAAGAACTATCATTCTTTGGAAACATATTTCGGTAGTTTCAAGCGGGCATTCAATATTCCAAAAGATGTGGAGCAAAATAAAATTGATGCCACATACAAAAACGGAATCTTGAACGTTATACTACCAAAAGACGCTAAAACAGAACTGAAGTCAACAATCAAAGTAAAGTAACATAGTTGGGTTAGTTAGTAGGGTAAAAGGTGGGGAAACCCACCTTTTTTTATAACTGCCCTGCCATAAACACTGGGATGCCAATTGAAACACCCTATTTAGTAAGGAATTGTACCACTTCCGGCACTTAACTATTAAATTCATCTCAGAACAAATCATTGTGGTAATGTTTTTGTTTTAAATAACAGTAAAGCAATAATTTCGTATATTGATTTAACATACTGCACTAAAAAGAATTTGGATATGAACGGAAGACAATTTTTAATTACGGCAATTGTAGCCTCTTTTTTTGGAGGTTTTGTGGCAATTACAAGTTTGAAATATTATAGCAAGGAAAATGACCTACAATATAATTCTATTTCTGAACGTCAAGATATACAATTCGCAAATTATTCCCCCGATTCGAACTATATTGTTCCAGAGGGTTTAAATTTTGTACATGCTGCAGAGCAAGTTATCAATGGTGTGGTTCACATAAGATCCAGGTATAGTGCCACCAACGACGTATTCCAATCATTCAGGGGCAGACCATCCCAATCTACGGGTTCAGGAGTGATCATTTCACAAGACGGATATATTGTCACCAATAACCATGTGATCGAAGATGCCAGCGATGTGGAAGTCATACTTCACGACAACAGGAGTTATCCGGCAAAAATAATTGGAACCGATCCTTCCACTGATCTTGCATTGCTTAAAATAAATGAAAGAAACCTTAATTTTATAAACTATGGAAACTCCGATAAAGTAAGATTAGGAGAGTGGGTATTGGCAGTTGGAAACCCTTTTAATTTAACATCAACAGTTACTGCGGGAATAGTAAGTGCCAAAGCCCGTAACATTGGCATCCTGAGGAATAATAATGGGCTGGAAATAGAATCGTTTATTCAAACAGATGCAGCAGTTAATCCCGGGAATAGCGGAGGCGCACTGGTTAATCTCAATGGGGAATTGATAGGTGTAAATACCGCTATTGCTACCCAAACCGGCAGTTACCAGGGATATTCCTTTGCAGTGCCAGTATCCTTAGTAAGGAAGATCATGGATGATCTTTTGGAATTTGGTGAGGTGCAACGAGGGTTGCTTGGGATTAGAATTGGGGACGTAAATGCAAGATTGGCTGAACAAGAAGGGCTGGATGTAGTTAAAGGTGTTTATGTGGCTGCCGTTAATGAAAACAGCGCGGCAGAAGAAGCTGGAATAAAACTTGGTGATGTTATCACCAAAATCGGAGACATTGAAGTAGATAATGTAGCTGAGTTGCAAGAAATTGTGGCTAGAAACCGACCGGGAGATGAAGTAAGGGTTACATTCAATAGGAATGGCAAAGTAAAAGAAGTGGATGCGGTGTTGAGGAATACTTCCGGTAGTACGGAACTGGTTGCCAGGTCAACATCAGACGATTTTGAAGGCGCATCATTCAGGGATTTGACAAGCCGGGAAAAGAGGGAACTGGAAATCACAGGAGGTGCTAAAATTACAGAGATAGGAGAAGGAAAGTGGAGCCAGTCCGGTATAAAGGAAGGTTTTGTAATTACTGCTATAGATAAGGTAAGTGTAGACACCGCGGAAGATGTGGCCAGGATACTGCAAAACAAAGGAGGTGGTGTGTTAATAGAAGGTATTTACGAAAATGGCGACCAAGCTTTATATGCCATGAAATGGTAATTTCTTGATTATTTATTTTGGAGAAAGAGTGTCTGGATCGGCACTCTTTTTTTTACATCCATAGTTAGGATTACTACCCAATTTTATAGCTTTGCACGGATTAGACCAAGATAAAATGCACGATAAATACGGAATAAAGCAAGCACTTGATTCATTGGGAATTAAGGATATAAATCCTGGGGTTTCAACTGGAATGCATTCGCTGGATGGCAATGGTGATATCATCGAATCATACTCTCCTGTTGATGGCAAGCTAATTGGCAAAGTTACTTCTACTTCTGAACCTGAATACCATCAGGTAGTTGAAATAGCTTCAAAGGCTTATAAAGAATGGAGAAAAATTCCGGCACCCAACCGGGGAGAAGTGGTAAGGCTTATTGGTGATGAGCTGAGAAAATTCAAGGAACCCCTGGGAAAGCTGGTTTCTTATGAAATGGGGAAATCACTACAGGAAGGAATGGGCGAGGTGCAGGAAATGATAGACATCTGTAATTTTGCCACCGGGTTATCCCGGCAACTGAACGGATCAACCATGCCTTCGGAAAGGCCAAATCACAGGATGTTCGAGCAATACCACCCACTGGGAATCGTGGGAATCATTTCAGCATTTAATTTTCCGGTAGCCGTCTGGTCATGGAATTCCATGCTGGCCTGGATATGCGGGGATGTCTGCATTTGGAAACCTTCTGAAAAAGTACCTTTGTGTGCAGTTGCCTGCCAAAATATTGTCTCAAGGGTATTTAAGGAGAATGGCGTCCCAGAAGGTGTGTCTTGTGTGGTTAACGGTGATTACAGAATTGGAGAGTTGTTGTCCCAGGATAAACAAGTCCCCTTGGTTTCGGCCACGGGATCAATCAGGATGGGCAAAAAAGTAGCAGCCAAGGTAAGTGCTAGGTTAGGAAGACCTCTTTTGGAACTTGGTGGCAACAACGCTATAATTATTTCTGAACATGCAGATATGGACATAGCCATTAGAGCAAGTTTATTTGGGGCAGTGGGCACATGTGGGCAACGATGTACCACCACCCGGCGATTGATTATCCATGAGCGTATTTATGATGACTTTAAATCCAGGATGATATCTGCCTTTAAACAGCTTAGTATTGGGAATCCCCTGGATGAAGCAAATCATATTGGCCCATTGATTGATAAGGATGCGGTGGCAATCTATCGTGATGCAATCGGGAAAATCAAGGAGCAAGGTGGATCATTTGCAGTGGAAGGAGGCGTGCTCAATGGTAACGGTTTTGATTCAGGATGTTATGTCAAACCGGCAATAGCAGAAGTTAATGCTGATATTGAAATTGTAAAAGACGAAACTTTTGCCCCAATCTTATATATGTTGAAATATCGTGATTTTAAAGAAGCCTTGGAAATCCAAAATGGGGTAACCCAGGGATTATCCTCTGCCATTATGACCAATAGCATGAGGGAACAGGAGTACTTTCTGTCCGCTGAAGGATCTGATTGTGGAATAGCAAATGTTAATATTGGCACTTCTGGGGCAGAAATTGGCGGTGCTTTCGGAGGTGAGAAGGAAACCGGCGGGGGGAGGGAGTCTGGCTCTGATGCCTGGAAGATCTATATGAGAAGGCAAACAAATACCATAAATTATGGAGCCGATTTACCATTGGCCCAAGGTATTAAGTTTGATATCTAACTTTAAAGCTTAATAAAAACCTCAAAATCTTCACTTTATGTCAAAATATTACTTTCCCCTGGCATTTATCTTGATTACCGCTAATTATTGATTTTGAAATAATACATTTAATTACAATCTTTATACAAACCTAATTGAGCATATTATGTCTGGAAGTAATGGTCAAAGTTATTATGCAGTAATGTTGATTGATGACAATGAAATAGATAATTTGATCAATCAGAAAATGATAGAAGCTGCTAGTATTGCAGAACACATTTACACGCATACGGGTGCACGAAGTGCAATTGAGTTTCTTAGAAACCTGGAAAAACTGGACAAGGAAACAAAAAATGTAATGCCGGAAGTAATATTTCTGGATATTGATATGCCTCTAATGGACGGATTCCAATTCTTGGATGAGTTCGACAAGTTAGCCGAAACAACTAAAAACAAGTGCAAGGTTGTAATGCTTACATCCTCAATAAATCCCCAGGATGTAAACAAATCGAAAAGGTACAGCTACGTTAAAAAGTATATAAACAAGCCATTGTCACAAGACAATTTGGCTAATTTAAATATATAAGCTTCACCTATTTACTTAGCAGTTTTACGAATTTCTCATCCATTTTAATAAGCGTAGTAGGTGTAAAGTAATTTACATCAATGGTATTCATTTTTGAGATCAGCGATTCAATTTTTTCTGCCTTGTTCTTCTTGATATCGCTCATAGAAGTCTTCATCATTTTACTGATAACTAAAATGTGCTCGCAATTTTCTTTGCCCAACAACCGGATTTGTCTTTGTATACTATTGATCAATTGATTGAAAAGATCGTAATCATTCATCAAACAGTATTGCAATGCCAGTACCATCTTGATTTCCAATTGGGCTTTATGGAATCTTTTTAGGCTGACTTCATTTAATAGATTGTTTATCCATTTGGCTGCTTCGTCATACTTGTCATTGTAATAGCAGGAAATTGCCCTGTACATGACATAAGTTATATGTTTGGGCACATCTTGCTTATCTACTTCAAAGCCTAAAAAGAGACCTTCATTTTCATTGTACATCTCTGCCTCGGTTCCCATTCGAACATGCCTCTTGATCTTGGTAATAAGGAACTGGTTCGGATATGTATAAAGGCCGTAGTTTGACAATAAATTACTGGAAGCATCATTCACCTCTTCGAAATACTTCTCGGCCTTACGATATACTTTGTAATGATTATAATACTCCAGTTTAAGAAATTCAAACACAAGATCAAGGTGGAAGTAAATTGCATCCAGGTTATAAGAACTGAAAATTTCTTCAACTTTATCCAGAACATCTTCAATTGGTTCAGTATCATCATCTATGGATTCTTCCTTCAACACGAACAGGTTATGAAAAATACTTAGGCAACTATGATAAACGTATAACCTGTGCGATTCATATAATTCTGCAACATTAGACATCTCTTTGGCCAACATGGTTAACTCCAGTTTGTCCTTTTCATCTCCTGTCAATGAATAATAGCCATATTTCTTGAAATATTGAGCAAGCAAATCTTCGGACTTGTCAAGTGCCAGCATATAGGCTACATGGCGGTTATAATGTTGAGAATAATTAAAATAATCCGGGGAATTGATCTGAAGTTTTTTCAATGACTTGTAAACTATAGTCAGTTCGTTTGAGAGGTCATAATCAAGAAGCTCTTTTTCCAGTTTCTTCAGGGTTGCCACTGCAATTGCCTTTTTCTTGGTGAAAATGATTTCATTAATATTGGCAACTTTCTTCAGGATATCAGTACGGGGGCTTTCCATTTGTTGGAGAAGGTGCTCTTCAATCTTTTGGTTCAACCGGGATCGAAGGGTATAATAAGCGTTAGTGTTTACTCCCAGCTCTTCCATGATTTTATTGTCGGACAAGTGCCTTTCGCGCATGGACCTCAAAAGGTAGGATGACTTGTCTGCACTACTTTCCATTAAGGAATCGAATATTGCCTGATAGTCGTCCTCGGAAAGTTGCTTGATGATGTTTTTTAGCTTTGCCATAAAGTTGGGTATTATTCTAAAATTGTTGGCTAATAAATATAATCAAATTAAAGTCCATGTAATTATAATGGAAAGTTATAAGTCATTTTGCATTAAAAAAGCTTCCAAAATGCCCAAGTA
>CBDVAV010000216.1:0-7586 GCA_965372055.1 uncultured bacterium
TTACTACCAAAGAAAAGGCACTTAAGATTAACATGTGTGAGGATGTATATGGATCTTTTGCAGAAATTGGTGCCGGACAGGAAGTAGCAGCCAATTTCTTTAAAGCAGGCGGGGCTTCAGGAACAATTGCAAAAACAATTTCTGCCTATGATATGACATTCAGTGATGCCATATATGGAAAGTTTGACAGGTATGTTTGTGAGCCCAGGTTAATGATGATGTTGAAAAAGGAATTTAATTTGCTGACGGAGCGGCTGGACAACAGAATTGACAACACCAGGTTTTTTGCATTTGCCGATACTGTTGAGGCACTAAACTACAAGAGGACCAACCACTCCCATGGATGGATTGGGATACGGTTTCAAATGCGACCTAACAGTGCGCCCAATGATTGCGTGATCCATGTGGAAATGATCGACAGGGATAATCTATGGCAGCAGCAAGCTTTGGGAATTATTGGGGTAAATCTGATCTATGCTTGTTTTCATTTTAGCAATCCAGATGAAATTCTTCTGTCCCTAATGGACGAACTTTCCAATGAACGAATTGAAGTAGACATGTTCAGGCTAGATGGCCCTGATTTCAAGGATGTTGACAACAGGTTGATGAGCCTAAAGTTGGTAAAAAACGAGATGACAAGTTTAGCGATGTTCGGAAAGGACGGCAAAGTGATGCAGCCTTCGGAAGCTCTTTACCGCAAAAATCCCTTGATCTTGAGAGGTCGCTTTAGGCCTGTTACCCATGTTAACGTTGATATGCTACTGAGTGCCAGAAGAAGATTTAAGGAAGAACCTGATGTAAAAAAAGAGAATATCAAGGTTATATCCGAACTTACATTAACAGACCTTTCAGCTGAAGGGGAAATTGATGACAGGGATTTTCTTCATCGCGTAGATATTATATGTTCCCTGGGGCAAAATGTGATGATTTCCAATTACTATGAATATTACCGCTTAGTGAGTCACATATCTAAATATACCCGGGGAAGTAAAATTGGAATTATTTTGGGGATTTACAATTTAGCCAGGGTTTTTGAAGAGCGCTTTTATCTCGATTTGCCAGGCGGAATATTGGAATCCTTCGGGATTTTATTTGGCCAAAATTTAAAACTGTTCGTCTATCCATCTTTACAAAGGGATTCAGAGAAATTTTATAACCTGGAAAATTTCGAATTACCTGCCCATCTCAAAGGCCTTTTTGATTACCTGATCGCGAATAATAAACTTGAAGACATAAAAACCGCTGACCGAAACCTACTTCATATCATTTCTGACAATGTTTTGAAAATGATCCAAAACGGCGATGCTGAATGGGAACAGATGGTACCTAAAAAAGTTTGCCAGGCTATAAAGGATAAAAAATTATTTGATTATAAAGTACCTAAAGTCAAGGAGAAAGTTGTGGAGAAATCAAATTAGAGTCTGTTCATAATGTCGTCCAGTTTTAGAAATCACAAATGACAATTTTCCTCATAGGGATCTCTTTGGGACAAATAACAAATAAACTCCAAATATCAATTATTTAAATATCAAACACGTGTCTGCCGACCAGGGCAGGCTTACAAGGTTTGAAATTTTCGATATTGGAATTTATTTGTTATTTACTTTTTGTGATTTGGAGTTTATAGACAGGCTCTAATTAGTGTCTGTCCATAATGTCATCCATTGAAAATCACCATTTACCCCAAACCCTGAAGGGAGTGCTGATTTTCAATGGCTTCACCCTTTAGGGGCGGGGTAAAAGTCATTGAAAATCAATCGAAATTGAGTTTATAGACAGGCTCTAATTAATCCAGCTCCTTTAAATCTACCGGAACAACCCTGGATACACCTTGTTCAATCATGGTAATGCCATAAATTATATCTGTACTGGCCATGGTACGTTTATTATGGGTTACAATAATAAACTGGGAATTCTCAGAGAATTTCTTTATTATTTGATTGAATTTATCAATATTGGCATCATCCAATGGGGCATCAACTTCATCGAAAATACAAAAAGGGGCCGGTTTTAAAAGGTAGATGGCAAATAACAGCGAAGTTGCGGTAAGCGTTTTTTCACCGCCCGATAATTGATTGATTGTAAGTGGTTTTTTACCCTTTGGTTTCGCGATTATTTCAATATTTGATTCCAGTGGATTTTCAGGGTCGACAAGATGTAGGTCGCAATCATCTTCTTCTGTAAACAAAGACCTGAAAACAGTGATAAAGTTCTGCTCTATTTTGTAGAAGGCATCCAGGAATGCGGCCTTGGCCACCAGGTCAATTTCGTCAATTGTTGCCAGCAGTGACTCCTTGGCTTTGCCAAGATCTTCTTTTTGCGTGGAGATGAATTCACTCCGTTGCTGGATTTCTTCGTAGGCTTCCATTGCCATGGGATTGACAGGCCCGATTTTCTCCATACGGTCTTTTAGTTTAAATACTGTATTTTCCAGCTCATCTTTGTCCAGGTCTTTTGTTTCCTCGCCCTTCCCATCGATTATTTCGGCTATATCAATATTAAATTCAATTGAGAGCCTTTCCTTTACAGAGCTTAATTCCAGTTTTGTCTCATTTAAGGCATTTTGGAACTCCATTAAAATAGCATCAGAAGATTCCCTCGTGTGTTGTATTTCACGTTGCTGTTTCTCCTTTTCATCAATCTCTCCCCGAACATGGTAGTAATTCTTTTCTGTCTGGTTAAGCGCAGCTTCCTTGTTTTCCTTCTCCTCATACATTTTTACCAGTTCATTGTCCTTGGAGGCAGTATTCTCAATAAGGGATTTTATTTCGGTATTGGTAACCTTAAGTTCTTCTTGGTTTGCCCCGATCCGTTGTTTGCTGTTATCAAAAGCTTGCTTTTTGTAATTGACTTCCTGGTTTATGGAAGTTACCCTGTTTTCCTGTTGATGAAAGAATATATTTTCCTGGTTAAAGGCCGATGATTTCTCGTCCAATAAAGTCCTGTTTTTTTGCAGGTCTTCGTTCAGCAGTCCTAATCTTCTTTCTATATCAGTTTTTTCAACTTTCTTTTTATCCGTCTCAGGCTTGAGTTTCTTAATTTCGTTGGTAAGTTTTTTGATTTGAGACTGCATATCTTCTTTTTTCAAATCAGAACTGCTCAGCATCTCAAAAAACTGCTCATGTTTGGTTTTGATTGAAATGAGTTCTTCGTTGACCCTGGTTATCCCGGTTTGTAATTCATCGATTTGTTCCTGATGTGTTGATGTTGTTAGCTTTTCTATTTCAGACTCTTTTTCGGATTTGCTCTTCTCTACTTCAACCAGTTTTTTAGAAAGTCTTTTCAATTCCTTATCAAGCTTTTCAAGATTTTTTATCCTTCCGATCTTTTTGCCCTCAAATAATCCTACAGACCCACCTGAAAAACTGAATTTCCTCTTGGTGATTTTGCCATTTTTAGTGATAAAAATACTTTCATCATCATTGGGGATGTCATTAATGTCATCAGATGAAATATAAACATTATCAAGAATGTATGATATTAACTGACTGTATTTCTTGTCGTATTCTGCAACTTCCGAAGCTGGGAAAGCATTGTCGTAAATTTTAACCGGGGAGGATTTGTAGTTTTTAAATCTATCAAGGATAAAGAAATTCGCTTTGCCTTTGGCCGAATCACTCAGTAAGTTAATCGCCTTTAAGGCATCGGCATCAGTTTTCGTGATATAATAATTCATCACCGGTTCCAGGTAATTCTCGATGGTTATTTTGTAATCATCAGGGCAACTGATTATGTCCGAAAGGAGGGGTGTCTTCTTTCCCCATTCGGAGTCTTTTCTTAAAAACCTGATGGCTTCTGGAAATCCCTCAAGGTTATCGATCATCGATTTGGTAAGATTATATTCATTCTGGTGGGCATCCAGTTTTCTATTGACCTCACTATGTTCTTCCCGAATAACTTCAATGGTGTTCTGTGTACTCACAATCCTCTCTTGAAGGTTTTCCTCAGACTTCTTTAACTTTTCCAGTTGGTTGGTTTTTGCATTGGAAGTTCTTTGCAATTCTGTGAGTTTCTTCTCGAACTCTATCAGGCTGGCACTTTTCTCAGTAGTGTCAGAAGCAGTTTTTACCATTTCAGATTTTAAACTGCTAAGCTGGATCTCATTTATTTCTATGGATTTTACTAAGTTATATACTTCTTCTTGTCTGGAACGTTGAATACTTCCCAAGGCCTCAAATTCTTCTTCAAGGTTAGCTGTCTTTATTTTATGATCCTCAAATTCTTCATTTAGTCTCCCCAGCTTTTCTTTTATTTCTTTTTGGATTCTTTCGGCTACCTCCTTTTCAGTTTGAAGACTCTTTATACTGAACTCTGCCCGGTCCTTGCTTTTTTTGTCTTGCTCTATCTGATCCTGTAAACTCTCGCTTTTATCATTGAGATACTTTTGCCTTTCATTTTTTATTTGCTTATCACTTTCGTAGTGCCTGATATTGTTAACGTGGTCATTAAGTGTTTTTTGGGATGCAGACAAAAGCTTTTCCTTATTGATAAGATTGGCTTTTGATTTCTCAATTTCCGCTTCTATTTGGCTGATCTTTTTATTAAGGCCAATTTTTTTGTCATTTTCTTTTTCAATTTGCGACTTAAGATTATTGTAGGTGTCATTTTGTTGACTTACTGAAGCTTTCGCAAGCAGGACACTTTTTTCTTTATAATCCTCTTTTAGCTTATTGTAGCGTTCAGCTTGTTTCGCCTGTGTTTCAAGGGATTTAAGATTTTGCTCAATTTCATACAGGAGGTCTTCTACACGCTCCAGATCGGCATCAGTATCCCCTAATTTTCTCAATGTCTCTTTTTTTCTTTTTTTGAACTTGGAAATCCCTGCCGCTTCTTCAAATAATGTCCTTCTGGAATTATCCTTGTCATTGAGAATATCTTCAACCATTGCCAATTCAATGATGGCATAGCTATCAGGCCCAATACCTGTATCCAAAAATAGATTTGTGATATCCTTTAGCCTGCACGGCACCTGGTTTAACAAGTATTCACTTTCGCCAGACCTGAAATACTTTCTTGTAATGGTTACTTCGGAATACTCCGTGGGCAAAAGGTTTTTGGTGTTGTTAAATGTGAGGGAGACTTCTGCAAGTTGGGTGGGTTTTCTCTTTTTGGTGCCGTTAAAGATCACGTTCTCCATTTTGCTGGAGCGAAGTGATTTTATCTTTTGTTCCCCCAATACCCACCTAATAGCGTCTACAATATTGGATTTACCACACCCGTTGGGGCCAACTATGCCTGTTATGCCTTTATCGAAGTTAATTGATACTTTATCACCAAAGCTCTTAAATCCATTGATTTCCAACTTAGTTAATTCCATTCAGTGACCTCTTTTCGATGAGTAGTGCAAAGAAGGCAAATTTAAAATTATTTTTGATAAATTTGTTGACATGGAATTTGACTTTAAAATAATACTTTACATTGTATTCTTTGTCATATACATTTTGGCAAAGGCACTGAAAAAGTCACCATCAAAAAAATTACCAAAAAGGCCGAGGCCTGATATTGACTCAGAGGCTGATGAGGCTGAAAAAACAATTACCTTTGAAGATATATTCAAGGAAATTACCAGCGGTAAGAAAAAGGAAACTCCTGAGCCAGTTGAGGTTAAAGAAGAAGTGAAGGAGTTTGATAGCGATTACCCTTCTGACCAAGAGATCCATGAAGTTTATAAGGAATCAATAATAGAGGCAGATAAAAGTAAAACCCATGAACAAACCGTGCGGGAGAATGCAAAGAAAAAAAGGGCCTCCATTCTGAAAAATGAAGGATTTGAAGCCTATAAGATAGAAGAAAGACCTTCAATGGCTTCTGAGATAGGTGAAATGCTCAAGGATACCGAAGATGTCAGAAGAGCTATAGTGCTGAAAGAAATTCTCGACCGCAAGTTTTGATCCCGATTACAAGTCAACAAATGATTTGGTTTAAATTGAAGGGAAATTGTTGAATCAATCAATAGTTAAAGCCTATCTTCGCTTGACATTCTAATCTCTATTAACATCCAGAATCCAAGCATGATTCTGGAAATTTTTAGCTTTCGATATTGAAACTTTTCCCGCTTATAATATTGTTTCAAAACATATAGCATATTAATTAGATTCTGTCCATAATGTCATCCATTGAAAATCACCATTTACCCTAAACCCTGAAGGGAGTGCTGATTTTCAATGGCTTCACCCTTTAGGGGCGGGGTAAAAGTCATTGAAAATCAATCTTAATTGAAATTATATACAGACACTAATTGATGTAAACCTTCAGGTATTGCTTTATAAAAATGCTCGATCATATAAGAAGATTTATAAATTAATACGTATTTTGACCTTCCCATGAGTACGAAAAGATCGGGAATACATCGCTATACCCAACCAAAATTGTTTCCAATTTATGGAATAGGTGTGGGTTATATCATTATGTGGATCATAAGGCTATTCTCAGATATTGTACCTCACTTGTCTAAACTTTTCTATATTGGAGATCATTACGTTACCCTTGCAGATGTCCTGTTGGTAAGTGGTTTCTTCGTAGGTATAATTATGTGGTTGGCAAAAAGGTAATTGCAAAATTCAGTGTGGAACCTACTAATTTATAACAAGTGAAAGATTACGTCCACGGATATTCTAAAAAAGAAACGATCAGGCTTAATGACCAAGCCGATTCCATTGAAGAACTTATACATCACGATACTGTCTGGGACGAGGGATCATCAATTCTTGAGGTTGGATGTGGAGTAGGTGCACAAACAAAAATCATCGCAAGAAGAAACCCGGGTTCAAACTTTATTTCAATAGACATTTCCCAAAATTCACTCAGACAAGCTGAAGAATTAATCAGTTCATTGAACATTTCCAATGTTAAATTCAGGCAAGCAGATATTTTTAGCTTGCCTTTTGAAGATGATTTTTTCGACAGTGTTTTTGTTTGTCATGTTCTGGAACATTTAACTGATCCAAGAGAGGCTTTATTAGAGCTAAAAAGAGTATTAAAGCCAAATGGCTCAATTATGGTGATTGAAGGTGATCATGGTTCTGCATATTTCTATCCTGAAAGTACTGAAGCAATGAAAGCGATCCAGTGCCAGGTTGAGCTGCAGAGACAAAAAAATGGGGATGCCAACATTGGCAGAAAGTTATACCCCATCCTGAAAGCAGGAGGCTATCAAAATATTAGCATCTCACCAAGAATGGTATACGTGGATGATTCACATCCTGAATTGGTTGAAGGATTTACCAAAAACACATTTACTTCAATGATTGAAGGGATTGCCCAAGAAGCTGTAAGGAAAAAATTGATAAGTGCAAAAGAGATGACAAAGGGTATCCAAGATTTATATACCACGGCGGATGGTAACGGGACTTTTTGTTATACTTTCTTTAAAGGAACAGCGACAAAACCTAGTTAGCAATTAGTTTTGAACACTGTGTTAGGAATTAGCTGGAATAAAAAGGTTAACAGCTTCTTACTTCCTCAATTTCAGTTGTAACCCGTTCCGAAAATCCATCTGGGGGGTACTTTCTCAGCCTGGCATTCCAATTCTAACATAATTATACTTTTAACTCAATCCACATTCAACTAACTTGTGGAATTCAATC
>CBDVAV010000217.1:0-7586 GCA_965372055.1 uncultured bacterium
CCATTGGAAAAAGTCAATAACTGGATTAAAAATTCAGTTACCCTAAAACTTATCACCATTACCTTTCTTGTATTATTGCTTTTGATCCCCACGTCAATGATTACCTCAATAATTCAGGAAAGAGAAGATTTAAACAATCAAACGATCAATGAGGTAAGTAGTAAATGGGCCAACAGGCAGTTAATAAACGGGCCGATTTTATCAATTCCTTTAATTTACGAACAAAAAAAAGGTGAGGATATTGCAGAATGGGGCGAGTTATTACAGATTCTACCAGAAAAATTATCAATAAATGGAAAAATTGACCCTGAAAAATTGAAAAGAGGAATTTACGAAATTGTAGTATATAAATCATATTTAAACTTCTCAGGAAATTTTATTTTAAACCAAAAAATCGATCAAACCAATTTAAAGGAGATCAGGTGGGATCAAGCTTTTTTAACAATCGGAATTTCCGATTTGAGAGGGATCGAAGATGAACTATTAGTAAAATGGAACAATCAAAACCTGAAAGTCCAACCTGGCTCCAAAATCCCTGAAATCATAAATTCCGGGATTACAGTTAATCTACCAAACTTGGATGACCTTCAAGACCAGTCAATTGCTTTTCAATTTGATCTTAAACTCCAGGGAAGTCAAAATTTGTCCTTTATTCCTGTTGGAAGTGAAACGAACATTGAAATAAATTCCTCGTGGCCTTCCCCAAGTTTTAACGGGACCTTTTTGCCTGATCACCGTGACGTAAGAAACGATGGTTTCTCTGCCCAATGGAAAGTCCTTCAACTAAATAGAAATTTCCCTCAGTCATGGACGGGGTCTACTCAGGCAGAAAAAATTAATCAATCTGCTTTTGGCGTGGATTTAATATTGCCTTTGGATGACTATCAAAAATCTATGAGGTCTGCCAAATATGCGGTAATGACCATTGCCTTAACCTTTCTAATATTTTTTTTGGTGGAAATAATCAATCGGAAAAAAATACATCCCTTTCAATACACGTTGGTTGGTTTATCATTATGCGTTTTCTATGTATTGCTGGTCTCCATATCAGAACATTCTAATTTTAACCTGGCTTATTTAATTTCAACTGCTGCAATTGTTACCATGATAACATTGTATTCACATAGCGTCTTTAAAGTAAAGAAATTAACAATGCTCTTACTTGCAACATTAATTGGAATTTATGGATTCTTGTTTATTACACTTCAACTGGCAGATTACGCGCTACTGATGGGAAGTATAGGATTAACATTAATTATGGCCGCAACTATGTATTACACTCGAAAAATTAACTGGTATAAGTTGAATATTCAAAGTGATTGAATAAAGAATGTGGTGATGACTGGAATGTTTACCTGACATCACCACATTAATTATAATTAAATTTAATTTAAGGCCAGTCCTTGTACAAAGCATCCATGGGGCCATCAAACCAGTAGTTATAAAAACCTTCATCACAAGCTTTGGTGGAATGATTATAAGCTTCTTCAAAATGTTTTCCCCAATTGGGCTGCCGCCCGTCAATATCTTTAAAACCATATTCCTCCATCAAAGTCCAGGAACTGAATACCCTGCCTGATTTTTCACTAATTTTTGGATCAGTAACCAATGCAGTCACTGCCCTGCCAACATAAAATGGCGTTTCTGAATATAAAAAGTCAGGATCTTTCTTTCCCGCCTCCTGCCAGTTGCCCTCGGTAACTTCAAAGTGGTCCAGCATAGCCTCCGATCGCAAAAAACCAGGAGTTACGGCAACTGCGTATATATTTTTATTGCGAAGCTCCCAGGCAAAATCAAATGCCAGCCTTATTACAGAAGTTTTAACCAAGTCATAAAATAGGTTACCACGATATCCATAGGAATCCCCATCGGTAATTTCAATAATGAGCCCCGATCCTTTCTCCAACATTAAGGGAACAGCAATTTTTGCAGTTATTATATGTGAATTCACTGCTTGCCCCATCATTTTAAAACCCTTGTCAAGATCAAGCTTCCAGAATGGAGTTCCCCATTCGGTGAGAGCATCACCTCCCCACACATCATTTATCAAAATATCCAAATGACCATGTTCAGTCTTGATTTGTTTAATCAAGGCTTCGACCTGCTCTGGCTTCGTATGATCTGTTTGCACTGCAATACCTTTCCCTCCATATCCTGTTACCATTTCAGCAGTTTCATCAATGGTTTCCGGGCGATTATTTCCACTGGCTAAATTACCCCTGGTACTTCGGCCACTACAATAAACAGTAGCACCAGCTTCTCCCAACATACAGGCAATTCCCCGACCTGCACCACGAGTGGCACCGGCAACCAGGGCAATCTTGTTGTTTAACGCTTTCATAGTAATATAATTATTTGGCTTGATAGTTTACAATTTAGTCTTGGATCTCCAAATCCCAATTTCAAAAGTTAATTTTGTTGAAATTAAATCAAATACCTACCTTTCTTGATCAGGCAGTTCCAAAACCACAACCAAATAAAGATGAAAACCATAATCCATTTCATATTAGTAATAATTTTCACCTATTCTAA
Source organism: uncultured bacterium (assembly GCA_965372055.1). Taxonomy (GTDB): domain Bacteria; phylum Bacteroidota; class Bacteroidia; order Cytophagales; family Cyclobacteriaceae; genus CBDVAV01. The sequence goes on from CBDVAV010000217.1 coordinate 2,533, forward strand.
TTCTGAAGCACAAGAAAAAGTCAGGGCCAGGAACCTTGGTATTCCCTTCGGTGGCAAACCTGGCCAATTGAATGCAATAACCGATGTTGCGGGTGTCGAAGTGGGACATGTTACATTGATTTCTGGCTCAGGTGATTTAAAAGTTGGCAGTGGCCCGGTAAGGACAGGAGTAACTGCAGTATTGCCCAGGGGGAAAAAATACGATCCGGTTTTTGCTGGCAGGTATTCGCTGAATGGCAATGGGGAAATGACCGGCACCACCTGGGTTGAGGAATCAGGATTTCTTGAAGGCCCGGTAATGATCACGAACACCCATAGTGTAGGGATTGTCAGGGATGCAGTAATTGAATGGATGTATAAAAACAAAATATTTGATGAACTGAATGATATTCCTGACTTGTTTTGGGCTCTTCCAGTGGTAGCTGAAACATATGATGGCTCCTTAAATGATATCAATGGATTTCATGTTAAAAAAGAGCATGCGATACAGGCAATTACAGTAGCCAAAACCGGGGCAGTTGATGAAGGAAATGTCGGTGGAGGTACCGGTATGGTTTGCCATAGGTTTAAAGGTGGAATAGGGACGGCATCAAGGCTGGTTCAAATTGGAGAAGATACATTTACCATTGGCGTTTTAGTGCAGGCCAATTACGGTGGCCGAAGCACTTTAACTATCTCAGGAGTTCCCATAGGACAAGAAATACAAGACTTACTACCTGAAATAAAATTTGGGGAGCCTAAAGAAAGTGGTGGTTCCATAATCGTAATTGTAGCCACAGATGCTCCATTATTACCGAATCAGATGAAGAGATTAGCCAGACGAGTACCCGTTGGAATCAGTAAAGTTGGAGGTTATGGCAGTAACGGTTCTGGTGACATCTTTATTGCTTTTTCAACGGCCAATTCCGGGGCGGCCAATAGGGACAAGAAACAGGTAATTACCATGTTGCCCAATGATTTAATGAGTCCTTTATTTCTGGGAACAGTACAAGCTACAGAAGAAGCGATAGTTAATGCCTTAATAGCGGCGGAAACAATTGAGGGTATCAATGGAAATACCGTTTATGAATTACCCCATGACAGACTAATCCAAATTCTCAAAAAATATAATCGAATTGGTGGTTAATAATTTAGATTTTGGTATCCATAAATAAATTTATTATTTACTTTTCAATTTTCAATTTATCTTTCCGGTAAAATTATCAAGTAGAAACGATATAAATAAACCATCAAATTATGACTTGGGCCAAAACACCAGAAGCACAGAAATTATTAACACCTGATCAAGCTATTGAGATGCTGAAAGATGGCAATCAAAGATTTGTTAAAAACCAGCAAACCGAAAAGGATCTCAAAGAACAAGTGAAACTTGGCACTAATGGACAATACCCTTTTGCAGTAATTTTAGGGTGTATTGACTCCAGAGTGCCAGCCGAAATCGTATTTGACCTGGGAATCGGAGATATCTTCAATGTTAGGATAGCAGGGAATACTGTCAATAATGACATTTTAGGGAGTATAGAATACGGATGCAAAGTAGCAGGATCAAAGTTAGTGCTGGTATTGGGACATACCTCCTGTGGAGCAGTAAAAGGGGCTGTGCAGCAAGTAGAATTAGGGCACATTACCGAATTGTTGAGTAAGGTAAAACCAGCAATAAATTCAATGTCAGATCCAAAACCGGAATCCGTGAATCAGTTAGGGCCTTATGTTAATAAAGTAGCCGAGGTCAATGTAAATAACTCCATTAAGGATATCCGTGAAAGGAGCAGTATTTTGAAAGATTTGGAAGATGACGGTACCATTAAAATTATCGGGGCAATGTATGATGTTAGGACAGGAAGTGTTGATTTTTTGTAATTGATGATCAGTTTTCAGTTGTCAGTAATTAAGTATGAGGTAAAATTGAAATAGACTTTTATATATTTTGATCAATGCGCATATTTTATTTTAAAATTGGAGTCATTCTATTCTTTGGTATTGCATTATTATCCTGTGAACCAAGGAATGAATTAAAAGAGCTTGAAAATCAGATTGTTTCAGAGCTGGAAAACGAACCCGGGATATTCGCGGTGGCTTTCAAAGATTTAACTTCTGATGATGAACTGCTGATCAATGCCCATGAAACTTTTCATGCTGCCAGCACCATGAAAACCCCGGTGTTGATTGAAATATATAAGCAGGTAAGCCAAGGGGAAATAGCTCTAACTGACTCAGTATTGATTAAAAATGAATTTGAGAGTATAGTTGATGGCAGTGTTTACAGTCTCAGTTTTTCTGATGACAGTGAAAAAGAACTTTACGGAATGTTGGGGACAAAACGCACTATTTCTGAGTTGGCTTACGATATGATCATTGTGAGCAGCAACCTGGCCACTAATATAATTATAGAATTAGTTGATGCTAAGAAGGTCACTCAAACAATGCGGGAATTAGGGGCTCCAGACATCAATGTATTGCGGGGAGTGGAAGATATAAAAGCTTTTGAGCAAGGGATGAGTAATTCCACTACAGCTTTTGATTTGATGGTAATCTTTGAGAAAATGGCCCAAGGTGAAATAGTTAGCGAAGAGGCCTCCAATGCCATGATCGAAATTTTACTGGATCAAAGATTTAATGAGATTATCCCCGCACATCTGCCCAAAGAAGTTAAGGTGGCCCATAAGACAGGAGTGATTTCAGGTGTTCACCATGATTCTGGAATAGTTTTACTTCCAGATGGCAGAAAATATGTAATGGTACTTTTATCAAAAGAATTGGAAAATTTTGACTCTGGAACTGCAACCTTGGCAAGGGTCTCTGAAATGGTGTATAACCATATGATGCAGCTAAATTAAGAGAACTGTCCGATTTTTCGTCCTGATCAAATTATAGTTCTTTTTATTAGTTTTAGGATCAAATGGCAGCAACACTCATCATAATTTTAATTATTTATCTTTCTATTTGCCTAGGATTTTACTTTCTACAGCATTATTTGTTTTTCAGGCCCGAGATTCTCCCTCCTAGTTTCCAATATAAATATCCATTCCCTTTCGAAGAAGTTGACTTTGATATGGAAGATGGCGGGCGCATTAACGGGATTCATTTTAAAGTGCCAAACTCAAGGGGCATTATTTATTATCTCAAGGGAAATTCAAAAAGCATAAAGGGATGGGGGAAATTCGCCAAGGATTTTGTTAGTAATGGCTATGATTTCTTCATGATGGATTACAGGGGATTTGGTAAAAGCGAGGGGAAACGCAGCCAGGCAAAAATAATTAATGATGCCCAATTCATTTATAATTGGCTAGCAGAATCTTATCCTGAAAACAAAATAGTAATCTACGGACGCTCTCTGGGAACTGGTATAGCAGCTAAAATTGCCTCATGCAATAATGCAAGAATGCTCATCCTGGATTCACCTTATTTTAGTTTCTATGAAAACATTAACCGTTTTCTGTTTTTTGTTCCTCTAAAATGGTTACTCAGATATGATCTGCGCACAGATGAATATCTTCAAAATGTAAAAAGCTCAATTCATATTATCCATGGTACAAAAGATCGTTTGATCCCATTTAGCCAAAGTGAAAAGTTGAAGAATTTATATCCGAAAAAAATAACACTGCATGGAATTAGGGAAGGGCATCATAATGACCTGCCCCAGTTTGCTGAGTTTTTTGAGATTTTATACGATATTTTATATGTTGATCCCATTTTTGATGATGCTATAAAAGCCACAGGCAAGCTATGAGCGAAATTCCACCAATTGACTTTACCAGGGTATTTGACATAATCGATTACCAACAAAAGAAATATCCTCAATCCAAAGCACTGAATTCTTTTGTCAATGGGAAGTGGCAAGCATATTCAACGGAAGAGATACAGCAGAAAGTTGATTCTATCTCCAATTGGTTTCTTGATAATGAATTTCAAAAGGGGGACAAAATTGTTATTGTTCCCAACATGGGCCGCCCCGAATGGATCATTCTTGACTTTGCCTGTCAGCAAGTTGGGCTAATTGTAGTGCCGGTTAATCCTACATTGCTGGCAGATGAAATACAGTTTATCCTAACAGAAACTGAAGCCAGAATGTGTATTACTGCTGATTCTGGCCTGTACTATAAGGTATGTCCTTTAGCTGAAAATGTCCCTGGATTAGATGTTTATCATCTCGACCCAAAAGAACCCGGATTCTTTCAACCAATGAATTTACATAATTCCCAAATATCCTCTAATAAGTTGAAGGAGGTAAAAGATGCAATTCATGAAAACGATATCCTCACTATTATGTATACATCTGGCACTTCGGGGATTCCCAAAGGTGTAATCCTTACACACCGAAATGTTGTGAGCAACATTAAATCCGTACTGACTATATTGCCATTATCAAGTTCCCATAGGGCTATAAGTTTTTTACCATTTAGCCATATTCTTGAACGTACAGCTTGTTATACCTCGATGGCTTTTGGGGTTTCCCTTTATTTTGGCCAGAACCGGGAAAGCTTTACAAATGATTTTAAAAGCGTAAAACCGTATTTCTGTACTTGTGTTCCTAGAATATTGGAAAAAATGTATGACTATCTTTTGGAACAAAGGCTGGAAAAAAATCTTTTTAAAAAGAAGCTCTTAAACTGGGCAACGAAAGTGGCAGAGCGATACCATACTAAACATAAATTGGGCTTGATGTATGAAATTGAGCTTTTTATGGCCAGGTTCCTGGTTTTAAATTATTGGCGAAGGATGTTGGGAGGAAAAATTGAATTAATGGTAGTGGGTGGTGCTGCCCTTCGACCTGAAATTGGAAGGTTTTTCTCTGCTGCCGGTATCAAAACATTGGTTGGGTATGGTCTGACAGAAACCTCCCCACTACTCACTATTAACCGGACAGAGCCTGGGCTTAATGAACTCGGTACGGTGGGCATTCCTATTCCGGGTGTACAAGTAAAAATTGATCGCCCAGATGAAAATGACGAAGGTGAAATACTGGTAAAGGGGCCAAATGTTATGCAGGGATATTACAAACGCTCTGATCTGACTGAAATTACCTTCACTTCTGATGGCTGGCTAAAAACCGG
>CBDVAV010000218.1:0-7564 GCA_965372055.1 uncultured bacterium
CTCAATACTTGTCTCTTCAATAGCCCTGGCGATCTCCTCTGTAATTTCTTCCCCTGATGATACTATTAATTCTTCAGTGATTGGTTCATATATATCATGAACTGAAACTCTTCCTAGTATTCTTTCTGACAATGGTTCTACGATATCTTCATTGTCTTTTAGGGCAGTAACCACCAAACCTCTTAGGGTACCACAATCTTCTTCATTAATAACCAGATCTTGGGCAACATCAACTAACCTTCGGGTCAAATACCCGGCATCTGCTGTTTTAAGTGCGGTATCAGCCAAACCTTTTCTAGCACCATGGGTAGAAATAAAATACTCAATAACATCCAGTCCTTCCTTGAAGTTTGAAAGAATGGGGTTTTCAATAATTTCTCCCACAGAGCCTTGCAAATTCTTCTGTGGTTTAGCCATTAGTCCCCTCATTCCACCTAATTGCCTGATTTGCTCCCTTGACCCTCGCGCACCAGAATGCATCATCATATAAATAGAGTTGAATCCTTGGTGATCTTTCTCCAATTGATTCATAAGATTATTGGTAATCTGATTGTTGATCCTGGTCCATATATCAATTACCTGATTATATCTTTCATTATCAGTAATTAATCCCATCAAGTAATTATTCCATACCGAGTCAACCTCTGCTTTTGCTTGATCAACTAACTTTTGTTTTGTTTCTGGAATTTGAACATCATTAAGTCCCATTGAAAGCCCCCCCTTATATGCAGATTGAAATCCAAGATCTTTGATATCATCAAGGAATTGAGCTGTTCTGGCCATTCCGGCGATTTTAAAGATTTCTGAAATGATAGTCTGAAGTTTCTTTTTACTCAATAATTCATTAACAAATCCAACCTCTTCCGGAACAAATTGATTAAAGATTACCCTTCCTGCTACTGTTTCTATGACCTTAGTCTCAAGCTCTTCTTCTTCGTTCCTTACCTGCGTCCTAACTTTGATGTATGCATGTTTGTCAAGACGGTTCTCATTTAATGCAATGATTACCTCTTCATTACTGTAGAAAATTCTGCCCTCTCCAAGAACAGGATCACCCTTTGATCCTTTTCTACCTTTTGTAATATAGTAAAGCCCAAGTACCATATCTTGTGAAGGAACTGTAATGGGAGCCCCATTCGCGGGATTCATGATATTATGTGATGAAAGCATTAGGAGTGAAGCTTCCAAAATAGCTGCATGACCAAGGGGGACATGAACCGCCATTTGGTCACCATCAAAGTCAGCATTAAATGCAGTACATACCAGTGGATGGATCTGAATTGCCTTGCCTTCAATCAATTTAGGTTGAAATGCCTGAATTCCCAATCGATGTAGGGTTGGTGCTCTATTAAGTAAGACAGGATGCCCCTTTAATACATTCTCAAGAATGTCCCATACTACCGGGTCTTTTCTATCAACAATCTTTTTGGCTGATTTTACAGTTTTTACAATTCCTCTTTCAATAAGTTTCCTTATAATAAATGGTTTAAACAACTCGGCGGCCATGTCTTTTGGCAATCCACATTCGTGAAGCTTGAGTTCTGGGCCAACAACAATTACTGACCTTCCGGAGTAATCCACTCTCTTACCCAACAAATTTTGTCGGAAGCGGCCCTGCTTGCCCTTTAACATGTCACTCAATGACTTAAGGGCTCTGTTCCCATCAGACCTAACTGCATTTACTTTTCTTGAATTGTCAAACAGAGAATCAACAGCCTCTTGTAGCATCCTTTTTTCATTTCTAAGGATTACTTCGGGTGCTTTAATGTCAATTAGCCTTTTAAGTCTGTTATTTCTAATGATAACCCTGCGATACAAATCGTTTAAGTCAGAGGTAGCGAATCTTCCTCCATCTAAGGGGACCAATGGTCGCAATTCTGGTGGGATTACTGGAACCATTTTTATTATCATCCACTCCGGCTTATTTTCAATTCTTGTTCTGGCTTCGCGGAAAGCTTCGACTACCTTCAGTCTCTTAAGTGCTTCTGCCTTTCTTTGTTGTGAAGTATCGGTTGCCGCTTGATGTCTCAACCTATATGAAAGCTCATCTAATTCAACTCTGGACAATAACATTTCAAGTGCCTCAGCACCCATTTTAGCAATGAATTTATTGGGATCATCATCCTCAAGCATCTGATTTTCCTTTGGAAGTTTATCAAGAATGTCGAGATATTCATCTTCAATCAGGAAATCCAAATAACCAATTCCTTCTTCTTCTTTGATACCTGGCTGAATAACCACATACCTTTCGTAGTAAATAATTTGATCTAATTTCTTTGTTGGCAACCCGAGAAGATATCCGATTTTGTTTGGCAAAGATTTAAAATACCAGATATGGGCAACCGGAACCACCAGCTCAATATGTCCCATTCTTTCCCTTCTCACTTTCTTTTCGGTAACCTCAACCCCACATCTATCACAGATAATCCCTTTGTATCTTATCCTTTTATATTTACCGCAATGGCATTCCCAATCTTTTACCGGCCCGAAGGTCCTTTCGCAAAATAATCCTCCCATTTCAGGTTTATAAGTCCTGTAGTTAATGGTTTCGGGCTGCGTGACTTCACCATGTGAACTTTCCAGTATAGATTCTGGCGATGCCAAGCTGACAGTGACTTTGGTAAAGTCGTTATTGATTTTTTTATTTTTTATGAATGACATATTAAGATAACTTAATTCTGTAACTAAATGTCTAAAATTATATTAATTGAGGGTAATTTCTAATGCTAATCCTCTAAGCTCATGAACCAAAACATTAAATGATTCCGGAATATTAGGCTTTAACATGTTCTCACCTTTCACCACCGACTCATATGCTTTTGCTCTACCTATCACATCGTCTGATTTAACGGTTAGGATTTCTTGCAGTACATTTGCAGCACCAAAGGCTTCAAGTGCCCATACCTCCATTTCTCCAAATCGCTGTCCGCCAAATTGTGCTTTACCACCTAATGGTTGCTGTGTAATTAATGAATATGGCCCAATTGACCTGGCATGCATTTTATCATCAACCAGGTGACTTAATTTCAATATATAAATTACACCTACCGTAACTTTCTGGTCAAATCTATCTCCGGTCAATCCATCATACAGATAAGTTCTCCCAAACTCTGGCAATTCCGCATTTTTAAGTTCTGTGGCAACTTCATCAATTGTTGCACCATCGAAAATAGGTGTTGCATAAGTTTTACCTAATTTCAATCCTGCCCAACCCAAAACGGTTTCATAAATTTGCCCCAGGTTCATTCTGGAAGGAACCCCTAAGGGATTAAGCACAATATCAACAGGAGTACCATCCTCTAAGAATGGCATGTCTTCCTCCCTTACAATTTTTGCAACAACTCCTTTGTTTCCGTGGCGACCAGCCATTTTATCACCAACTTTTAACTTGCGCTTTTTGGCCACATAAACTTTTGCAAGCTGAACGATGCCAGCAGGAAGTTCATCTCCGACTTCTAGAGTAAATCTCTCGCGTTTGAAAACACCGGAGATTTCATTCCGTTTTTTTGAATAATTTTTAACAAGTCTAACGATTAATTCATTAGTTGTTTTATCAGCTACCCAATTATCAAGATTTACATCCGCTATAAGATTAACCTCCTGAGGTACATTATAATTACTCTCATCACGGTAAATGTTTTTTTCAGGAAACAGGTTTTCTTCAATTATTTTCGCATTAAATTTAACACCTTTCGAGATCAGCTCATCACTGAACTTATGCTTTACCCCTTCGGATACTTTGCCATTTAGCAGTTTTGCCAACTTCTCAATCATTTGTCCACGCAATTTTATCAAATCATTGCTATATCTCGATTTCAGCAATTCCACCTCTTTCTTCGCTTTTGCTCTGAGGTCTTTATCCTTTTTTGGCCTTGAAAAGAGCTTAGTATCAATAACTACACCTCTAAGGGAAGGGGAAGCTTTTAAAGATGCATCTTTCACATCTCCAGCTTTATCTCCAAAAATTGCCCTTAACAATTTTTCCTCAGGTGTAGGATCTGTTTCTCCTTTTGGGGTAATTTTCCCAATTAGGATATCCCCTTCTTTTACTTCGGCGCCTGTTCTTATAATCCCATTTTCATCAAGGTTCTTAACCGCCTCCTCGCTTACGTTAGGTATTTCTGATGTCAGTTCCTCTTCTCCTCGCTTAGTGTCCCTTACTTCAAGTTCAAATTCTTCCACATGTAAGGAAGTGAAAATGTCTTCACGTACGACTTTTTCTGATATTACAATGGCATCTTCAAAATTATATCCCTGCCAAGGCATAAATGCCACTTTTAAATTTCTTCCAAGTGCCAGTTCTCCATTTTCTGTAGCATATCCTTCACATAATGGCTGTCCTTTTTTGACCCTGTCCCCTTTATTAACTATTGGTTTAAGGTTAATACACGTATCTTGATTTGTTCTTCTAAATTTTACCAGGTCATAGGTTTTATATTCATCATCAAATGTCACAATCCACTCTTCATCCGATAAATCATACTTTATTATTATTTTATTTGCTTCCGCATAATCTACAACTCCATCATCTTCTGCCAAGATCAGCGACCTGGAATCCAACGCAACCCTACTTTCCAATCCGGTACCAACAATGGGTGCTTCAGGTCTCAAAAGTGGTACGGCTTGTCTTTGCATATTAGATCCCATCAAAGCCCTATTGGCATCATCATGCTCAAGAAATGGAATTAAAGAAGCTGCGACCGAAACAATTTGGTTTGGAGCAACATCCATATAGGAGATATTTACAGGATCTTCAATGGGAAAATCCCCCTCAAACCTTGCTTTTACTTTTGGATTTATAAATTTACCTTTATCTGTAAGGGGCGCATTGGCTTGAGCTATATTGTGTGTATCCTCCTCTTCTGCGGTCAGGAACATGACATCTTTGGTCATGTTAACTATGCCTTTATCAACTTTCCGGTAAGGTGTTTCAATAAATCCCATATTGTTAACCTTAGCATGAACACATAGGGAAGAAATCAACCCGATGTTAGGTCCTTCGGGAGTTTCTATGGTACACAACCTGCCGTAGTGGGTATAATGCACATCCCTAACTTCAAATCCTGCTCTTTCCCTTGAAAGACCGCCAGGGCCCAAAGCTGACATTCTTCGCTTATGGGTTATCTCAGCCAAGGGATTTGTTTGATCCATAAACTGAGAAAGCTGATTTGTTCCAAAGAAAGAATTTATCACGGATGACAAAGTCCTTGCATTTATTAAGTCCACAGGCTTGAAATCTTCGTTATCACGAACATTCATTCTTTCTTTAATGGTCCTTGACATTCTTGCCAGGCCAACACCAAACTGTGTGTATAATTGCTCACCCACAGTTCTAACTCTTCTATTGCTTAAGTGGTCGATATCATCAACCACGGCTTTGGCATTAATAAGCCCGATCAGATATTTAACTATCAAGATAATATCATCCTTTGTAAGAACTCTTTGATCAGAATCTATATCCAGGCCAAGTTTTTTATTGATTCTGTATCTTCCAACCTCACCGAGATCATATCTCCTATCACTAAAAAAAAGATTATGGATTATATCACGCGCAGTTTGTTCATCTGGTGCTTCTGTGTTTCTAAGTTGCCTGTAAATTTGAGCTACAGCTTCTTTTTCCGAATTGGAATTATCTTTTGCCAGGGTATTGAAAATGATGTTGAAATCTGTAACATTAACATCCTCTCTATGTAAGATGACAGATTTCGTATCTGATTCAAGAATAATATTTATATCATCGTTTGTTATTACCGAATCTCTCTCAAGTAATATCTCATTTCGATCTATAGACACAACTTCCCCGGTATCTTCATCAACAAAATCTTCCGTCCAGGTTCTGAGAACCCGAGCTGCGAGTTTTCTGCCTATTACTTTCTTTAAATTTGCTCCAGTGGCATTAATTTCTTCCGAAAGGCCAAATAGATCCAGGATATCCTTATCAGTACCATAACCCATAGCCCTCAACAGTGTAGTAACAGGGAATTTCTTTTTTCTGTCAATATATGAATACATTACATTATTGACATCGGTAGCAAATTCTATCCAGGATCCTTTAAATGGGATTATCCTTGCAGAATACAATTTGGTGCCATTAGTGTGTTTACTTTGGGCAAAAAACACTCCAGGTGACCGGTGCAGTTGGGATACAATTACTCTTTCAGCCCCGTTGATCACGAAAGAACCTTTATCGGTCATATAGGGAATGTTTCCCAGAAATACCTCTTGTTCAATGGTCTCAAATTCTTCATTATCTTCATCATTGCATGAAAGCCTAAGTTTGGCTTTTAGAGGAACAGAATATGTCAATCCTCTTTCAATACTTTCATCTACATTATATTTGGGGGAATCAACCATATAATCGATAAACTCAAGTACAAAGTTCTCCCGAGAGTCGCTAATAGGAAAATTCTCGGAAAAAACTTTAAAGAGTCCTTCTTGTATCCTCTTTTCCGCAGGTGTATCCAATTGAAAGAAATCTTCAAAAGACTGCAATTGTACCTGTAGGAAATCCGGATAATCTAAAACTGATATAATCGATGAAAAATTTATCCTTTGTGAATTCTTTTTATTAGCCAATTCTGTATTGTTTAAGTTATTAAATTCAAATAGAACGCTCTGGTATACATCTGTTGCTCCGAGCTACAAACGGTAAAAGACCCCGACTCTCAAAACTAGGGTCTGATTATCCGTTAGACTACCTTTCGGTGTCAATATTTTTATTGTAATTCTACTTCTGCCCCAGCTTCTTCAAGCTGCTTCTTCAAACCTTCAGCTTCATCTTTGGCTACACCCTCTTTGACTGCTTTAGGGTGGTTATCAACAAGTTCTTTAGCCTCTTTTAAGCCTAATCCAGTCAATTCTTTTACCAGTTTAACAACAGCTAATTTTGCCTGACCCGGTGCTTTCAACACCACATCAAAAGAGGATTTTTCCTCACCAGATCCTTCGTCCGTTCCGCCACCAGCTACCATGACCGGTGCAGCTGCAACTGCCGGCTCAATGCCGTATTCATCTTTTAAGATTGCTGCCAATTCAGATACCTCTTTAACTGATAGATTAACCAACTGGTCTGCAAATACTTTTAAGTCTGCCATTACTTTAATTTATTTTAATTTATTTATTTATGAAATTTGTTCACGTTCAGATAAGGTTTTCACAATGCCCGCCAATTTGTCTTTTCCACTTTCCAGAGCAGAAATAACGTTCTTTGCAGGGGATTGTAAAAGCATAATAATATCACTAATGAGTTCGATTTTAGATTTTAAATTGCTAAGGTTATTCAAATGGTCATCCCCAACATATATTTCGGTATCTATGCAAGCCGCCTTTAGAATTGGCTTATCGTTTACCGGCATCTCTTTTCTAAATTCCCTGATCGCCTTAGCAGGCAAATGTGCTGTCTCTGTTGAGAATAAAATCCCTGTGAATCCAGCCAAAACTTCATCAAATAATGAAGAATAATCTGCTTCTTGTTTTTCAAGAGCCTTAGTAATTAAAGTATTCTTATATACTTTATATTCAATTCCTTTATTATAGCAAAGTCTTCGAAAATTATTAATCTGCT
>CBDVAV010000219.1:0-7546 GCA_965372055.1 uncultured bacterium
TATCAATTAAGATTTTCTGTATCTATACAATTCCTAAATACCCACCTGTCTTTAATAATTAATTACATATTTCATTTACTAGGTAAGTTTTTGGTCAACTTTTAACGGTTCAAGGAATAATATTAACCGAACTTCGATAGTGGTTAGAATGAAGTTGAATTTTAACTAGACCCTTTTATCAAAACCATGAGATTGCCCAAATTACTGCTGTTCATAGTTCTATGTACGATATATATTTGTAGTTCAGGAATTTCGATAGCCCAAAACCATAAGAGGCCAAAAAAAACATTCCTGGCTTATAAAAAAATGAGATACAAGAGTGCAATCATAAAGCCAGGTAAGCTTTGTGCCCAGATTAGAAAGAATAAAAGAAATCCCCCAAAAAGAACGAGAAAATCATATTTTGCTTCTAGTAAAAAAACATCCAACAAAAAAGTTGTGAGCAATGTCTCAATGGCTGAAACTGGCACTAATGTACGTCCTGTACCTAAAGTTTCCGAACCAGTAATAGCCAAAACCAATGAAGATTTGCATGAAAAAACATTTGAAGAGCAAACTTTGGAAGAAAGACATCAGATTGAAGATGAAGTTTTGAACAATTATAATCTTCCGCCCCCTACCTCTGAAGAGCATGAAATCATCAGACAGAACGTAACTGATCATCTTCAAAATAAGGAGGACAATGAACCTTTGAAATTGAAGCCTCTTTTCTTTATTTCCGGGCAAAATGAGTTTTCAGTGGTAGATATGGAGCCTTTTCTAGTAGCAGTTGAATATGCCCTACAAGGACGGACAATTCTCATTGAAGGTCATACCGACAGTGTGGGGAAGGATAAGGATAATGTAAGTTTATCAATGCAAAGAGTTGAGCGGGTAAGGGAACTGATGCAACAAATGGGCGTGCCTGATGATCGAATCTCAGTAATAGGGTACGGTGAAGAACTGAGTGAACATGATAATGATACAAAGGATGGAAGGGAAAGAAACCGCAGGGTTGATTTTACGGTTTTTTAAGTAAAATAAATCGTCCAATAATTTATCTATTTGGACAATTGGCAATTGGAATACTGAAGTAAAATGTGCTGCCCTTCCCTGGCTGGGATTTTACCCATATTTCACCACCATGTAGTTCCACGATTTTTTTACATTGTGCCAATCCAATGCCACTGCCCTTATATTCCTTTTGGTTGTGAAGCCTTTTGAAGATCACAAAAACAGTGTCTTTATGCTCCTCGTCGATGCCAATACCATTGTCTTCAACAGAGAAGATCTGGTTGTTATCTTGTAGTTTTGAGGATATTTTTATCTCCGGCCTGCATCCTGGTTTCCTGAATTTTATGGCATTTACAATGAGGTTCTGAAACAGCCGCTTTAATTCAATTTCATATCCATAAATGGTTGGAAGTGGGCTTGTTTTAATTAATGCTTTTTTTTCATTGATCAAAGAAACCAAGTCCCTTACCGTATTTTTAAGCAACTTGTTACAGTCGATTTTTGAAAGTTCTTTTTCTTTGCCCAAAGAGGAATATTCCAGCAGGTCGCCCACCAATAGTTTCATCCTTTCGGCTGACCCTTCCATATAATCCAGGAATTCTTTGGCACTTTCATCCAATTTTTCTTCATATTGGTTTCTGAACAGTTGCACGATTCCGTTTAATGTCTTGAGTGGTTCCTGCAAATCATGTGAGGCTACATAAGCGAATTGTTTTAGGTCTGTATTGGCATTTTGGAGTTTTAGGTTTGTACGTTGTAGATCATTGATCATTTTCCTGCGTTCACTCACATCCCTGATCACCGCCGCAACATGAGTTTTATCTTTCAGGTATATGGGACTTAAACTTATTTCAACTGGGATTTCGCTGCCATCTTTATGTTTGCCTACTAAACCAAGGTGTGTTCCCATTTCCCTTACCTTGGGATGATCTTTGTAATCCTCCCTATAAGCTTCGTGGTTTTTATGGAAGCGGTTGGGAATTAACATTTCAACTTTCTTGCCAATTATCATTTTTCTGGGATACCCAAATAGTCTAATGGTGTGCTTATTGGCAATTTGTATTATCCCACTTTCATCAATCAGTATCATTGCATCAGGCGCAAATTCCAATAGATGTTCAAATTTTCTTTCAGCCTCAAATAACCTTGAATTAGCTTTCTTCAAATCAGTGATGTCCCTCCAAATGGAGCGGCTGTTGATCACCTTACCATTAGCATCTCGAACTGAGATAGCGTTTACTATTACATCAATCTTACTTCCATCCTTTGCCTTTACTTGTAATTCGGCATTATAAATTTCCCCTGTTTTTTCAAATATTTCCCAATATTTGAAAAGTTCTTTATTGCAATCGGGGTGATACAGTTTCAAGGCCGATCGACCTATTACCTCTTCTTTCTTATACCCTGTCAAAACCACTACACTTTTATTACATTCAGTAATGATTTTGGAACGTGGATCAATTGACATGATCATGTCTGGGGCATTTTCAAAAAAATCTTTGTAATAACCTTCAGAGTTGTTCACTTCATTTGTACTGTACCAATTTCTTGCTTTAACTCTACGTGTGATGGTCTTTCCCAATATTATTTATTTAGATTTTGTAGTAATTTATCGTGATCGTTTATTTATAGTACCAAGATAAAAAAGGAAACCGAATTTTGATATGACATTTACCGGGACACTCCCCTTTGAAAGGTGACTTATTAAGAAATAATCCAAGTTTATGTACATATTTGGCAGATTGATGTCAATATATAATTCCAATCTGGCTTAGAGAGATCATCATTGATTTAATAATATGTTATGATTTCTCAAAATCAATTTGGAAGAGGAATAATAAAATAATGACTTAAGCCAATACATGAATAGATTAGCTAAAAATGAGTATATTAAATTCCGGTTTACCCACATGGAAACCGTTCAAGCATTTTAAAAGCGAGGCACTCTCACCCAACCCGATATTTTTCAGAATAATTATTGAATGATTGTTTATAAAATCTTCCAAGGTAAGTTTTGATCAAAAGATAACCCTAAATAACACCGAAGCCAGTGTAATTTTAGATTTACATAAGCATACTAAGATCTATAACTGAAATTAAACCAGATTACTGTTTTGTACGATAATGACTCATTGAGATCTGCGATTCTAAGAGACCATTTCCAGGGCTTTCAGGATTCATTTACTGATATTGAGAAAAAGGCAATACTGATCAGTCTATACGATATTGCAAATTCAGATAATGAATTCCATAAATCTGAAGTACGGTTTTTTCAAGAGATATCAATTCTATTGGGATTTTCTGCAAGGGACAACACAATTTACCGCTACCTGGAGATGGATAGGGATTATATTTTTAAATCACTGAACAATCTAAAGGATAGCCAGAAGGAATGGTATATAGTAACCGTAATCGCCATGATGCATTCCGATGGGAAAATTAAAAAAGAGGAATTGGAGCACATTCAGCTTTACCTTGATAAAGTGGGAATATCAAAGGAAATATATAGTAAGTCCGTTGATAAAGGGAAGTTGTTGTTGAGTTGAGGGGAGTGTCTTATTGTAATTAAGTTTGGTAAGCCGCATGCTACCAATCCATTGTATGGAAAACCTTAAGAGTTTCGCTTTAGTTTTATGTATTGAGGGTTTTACTCCCTGCGGCTTTTTGCCTATCATCATCCAATGTTTGTTTTTAAAAGAACTATAGATTTTGTAGTTTGAAAGAAGAAAACAGAAGATATATTTACAGTTGATAATCAGGTACTTGTGAATTCAATGTTAATCGGATAAAATAATGCTCATT
Organism: uncultured bacterium; assembly: GCA_965372055.1. GTDB lineage: Bacteria > Bacteroidota > Bacteroidia > Cytophagales > Cyclobacteriaceae > CBDVAV01. The sequence continues at coordinate 3,796 of CBDVAV010000219.1, forward strand.
AACATTTTTGATACATGAACTACAATTGAATATCTACCTAGCCCTATGCCCGTTAAAATAAAACCCCCGTTCCAAAAGATATTGTCATTGATAGAAGAATTTGCCAAAGGCAATCTACAAGCCAGGCAGCGTTTACCTGATGGTGACAGTGAATTGAATGCAATATTATCCGGGCTGAATATGTTAGGTGAGGAATTGTTAAATTCAAAATTGGAGCTGGATGCTAAAAACAAGGATCTTGAAGCAATAACAACATTTTCACCAGTGGGGATATTCAGGGCAGATCTCATCGGGAACCTCCTGTTTTTTAATGATAATGTTGCTAATATAATTGGCGTACCAAGGTATAAATTATTGAATGTTGGATGGAAAAATTACATCCATCCAGATGATGTTGAAAGGATCATGGCTAAAAGGCAGGCTGCATTTTCTGGAGGGGAGGCGTTCAAAGAAGAATACAGGTTTATCAGGCCTGAGGGGAAAATCATCTGGGTATTGGGCCAGTCGTTCCTGGAAAAAGATGACAATGGTAATGTTACAGGAGTGATAGGTGCCATTACTGATATTACAGTTCAAAAAAGATCTGAGTGGAAATATCAGGAGCTACTGGAATCTGCTCCTGATGCAATAGTTACCATAAGCAAAAATGGAAAGATAGAGATGGTGAATAAGCAAACAGAAAAAATATTTGGCTATAAAAGGGAAGAATTGATTGGAAAAAACCTCAAGATTCTCATCCCTACAACTAAAAGAAAAGATCATGATCAGCACCTGAAAAATTACTTGAAGAATCCCAAGCAAAGACCGATGAGCTTAAAAACTGAATTATTTGGACTGCGTAAAAATGGAGAACTGTTTCCTATAGAAGTTAGCTTGAGCCCCAATCAAATCGATGAAAATCTTCTCGCCACGGCCTCTATCAGGGATATTAGCGATCGCAAAATAATTGAGCGTGAACTTAAAATCAGTGAAGAGAGAAACCGCGCCATGGTAAAGGGGATACCCGATTTATTGTTTAGGGTTGATGCTTCCGGTAAGTATCTCGATTATGAGGCTAGAAATGAAAATAACCTTTTTGTTGAACCTTCGCGATTCATTGGAAAAAATGTAAAAGAAGTTCTGCCCCCTGGACTTGGTGAGAAAGCATTTTGTGAAATACAAAAAGTTATTAAAACCGGTAAAATCTCAGTTTTTGATTATGATCTACCATTAGAAGAAGGGATTAAATACTTTGAAGCCCGGATTGTTAAATCTGCAGATCGTGAAGTACTGGTGATCATCAGGGACATCAGTAAACGCAAAGCAGCAGAAAAATCACTGACCGAGACCAAGGATAAATTAGTTGATGCCCTGAGGATAGCAAACCTCACCACCTGGGAACTGGATGTGGCCCACGACAGGTTTGTGCTTGATGAAGAGTTTTGCAGGGTGATAGGTTTAGAATATTCCAATGACCCTCGACATGCAATCAGTGCCTTGGAATACTTTCAAAAGTATGTTTATGAAAAAGATAAGGAGAAAGTTATTGGGGAATATGAAAAAGCATTGAATTCAATAGATTCCCAATACGAATCGAAATTTGAATACAGGTTGAAAGTACAAGACAATATTTTCTATCTCCTTGCCAGTTTAAGAATATTGAAAAACCCCAAGGGAAAGACTATCAAATGTTATGGAACAGCACAGGATATTACCGAGATAAAAGAAGCAGAAAGAAGTAAGGATATAATCAACAGGATTAGCAACGAACTGAACAAAGACATTGCCCTCGACGAATTTTTTAAACGCATGCACAGTGAAGTGCGAAAGATACTCCCTGCCGATAATTTCTATATATCCAGGTATGAAGAGGAAAAAGACCTATTAACCAGGCTGTATCATATAAAAGAAGGAAAAATATCTAAAAAGAAACCGACACCAAGGATAAATGGAAATGGCCTTTCAGAATATGTAATAAAAAGAAAAAAAGGGTTGCTCTTGGATGGTAAACAATTGGTCGGATTCCAGGAAAAAAGAGGATTGATAATTTATGGCACTAAAGCAATATCGTGGTTGGGCGTCCCTATTTTGATAGATAATAGCCCTGTTGGTACACTAGCTGTACAATCCTTTACCAATCCTGTTGCCTATACCAAAAATGATTTAAAGTTTTTGTCATTTGTAGGGACTCAAATAGGCTCTTTTATCGAGCGGAAGAAAGCTGAAGAAGAAATAAATAGATCACAAGAAAGGTTACGGGCCTTATCACAAAGACTGGAATCAATTAGGGAAGAGGAAAAGAAAAATTTAGCACTGGATTTGCATGATGAACTGGGCCAGGACTTAACCGCGATAAAACTGGATCTTTATCTGTTACAGAAAAAAATAAAAAGCCATTTGGAAGAAGGCCCATTCCTGAAATTATGCCTTGATAAAATTGATGGATTACTAATGGGTACGGGGAATACCATAGAAATTGTCAGGAGGCTTACTTTTGAGTTACGGCCTACCATGTTGGATGACCTTGGCCCTTATGAAGCAATCAAGTATTTGTTGGCCAATTTTATGAAAAAATATGAAATAGATACGAGCTTTGAAACTGAAACTGGTGACTTGGAATTCGACCCGGAATTCTCAATGGTACTATATCGAATTTGCCAGGAATCACTGACAAATATTCTTCGTCATGCAAAAGCAACCTCAATTGAAGTTGCATTTTATTGTGAAGATGCTAGGTTAAAATATAAAATCGCCGATGATGGGATCGGAGTTGACTTGGATATGATCAATGGACCAGGTAAATTAGGAATATTCGGAATGAAAGAGAGAATTAAAAAATGGGATGGCGACCTTGTTATACTAAACAAAAAAGGAACAACCCTTTGCTTTGGGTTTCCCATCGACCAATTTCAAAAAAATGATCAGGATAATCCATTGTGATGACCATAAAATTGTCAGGGCTGGCATCAGGGGGATTATTGAAGATTATCACGACTTACAATTTGTTGCCGAAGCGGAAAGCGGGGAAAAGCTTTTGAATTTATTGACCACTAACGTAGTTGATGTGGTAATTCTGGATATATCCCTTCCGGGAAGAAGTGGACTCGATATAATCAAACAAATCAAAACCTCAAATCCCGAGTTGCACATTTTGGTATTAAGTATGCATCCGGCTCAACAATATGCAATTAGAATGTTAAAATCAGGAGCCTCTGGATATTTGTTTAAAGATAGCTCTCCAGATACTCTAATCAACGCTATTCGAACGGTAGCTGCTGGTAAAAGATATATCAGCCCCGAAATATCTGATATTTTAATGGATGAAATGACTGGTTCTGGGAACACCTCGCCTCACAAGATATTATCAGACCGGGAACTTGAGGTGATGATCCTGCTGGGTGAGGGCGAATCAATAAGCGAAATTTCCAATACGCTTGCTTTGAGCATTAAAACCGTTAGCACTTATAAAACCAGGGTATTAGGAAAAATGAATTTTCGAAATATTGCTGCCCTTATTAAATACGTGATGGAGCATAATCTTTCATTCAATATTTGACCTAAAGAAAGGGACTTTGAGATAAACTCTATTTCACTCCGAAGAATTGAGCCTGCCTGGCTTGAATTTGAACAATCAATAGACAACAAACAAAGAAAAAGCCCCAAACCCCAAACCCGAAGCCCGAAGCCCGAAACCCCAAACCCGAAACCCCAAACCCGAAACCCCAAACCCCAAACCCCAAACCCCAAACCCCAAACCCCAAACCCCAAACCC
>CBDVAV010000220.1:0-7527 GCA_965372055.1 uncultured bacterium
ATTTGTTCATCAGGGCATCCAGGTCATACCGGTATTTATCATCCAGCCGTAGCTGAATCTCGTAGTCGTCTTCACCCTGCTTAAATTTAGATATCTCTTTACCAAAAAGGGCTGTTCTAAGTTCCGAAGCAACCGAATAAGTTGATAGTCCAAATCTTCGGGCTTTCTCCCTGTCTATATCCACAATCAACTCCGGTTTTCCTGTTTCAAGATTTGTTTTCAACTTTTCAATACCATCAATACCGGAATTATTTATAGTGGATTTCAGTCTATCGGATAATTTCATTAGGACGGCATAATCCTCTCCGGATACTTCAATATTTACTGGTTTTCCAACAGGAGGGCCGGCAGCATCTTTATCTACAGTTAAGGTGACGCCAGGATAGCCTGCAATCCCATCCCTGATCTCAGTCATTACATCACTTGTCTGTATATCACCCCTGAACCTGAATTCTACAAAGTTTACAGTGATTCTTGCTTTGTGTGGAGTTTGCGACTGACCTACAGAAGAGAAATCATTGGGGTCTGCAGTCCCAGCCCCAACATTGGTTATTACGGATGCAACTATATCTTTGTAAGGCTCCGTTACTTTAATAACTTTCCCCTCGATTATTTCGGTGAATTCATTAGTGGTTTCTATATCAGTCCCAACTGGAAATTCTATAAAAACATTTACATATTTTGGCTGGTTAATAGGAAAGAAAATCACATTGGGCGTAAAAATGCCTAACAGTCCAATGGAAAATATTAACAAGGCCAAAGTCCCTCCTAGAAAATAGTATGGATTTCTGCCGGAAATTGCGAAAGTCACTAATTTTGTATAAATATTCTCTAACCAAGGCAAGGCAACATTTCTAAACCTTTTCGACAGGGGGCTAAGAATATATACATTTAATGGAATCAGCAAACCAGCGAGAATAAAAAGGTTTCCAATCGGGGTCAATATTCCAGGACTTGCTTCGCCTCCAATAAATCTTGCCATTAATAATGATCCACCTATAATAAGATTTATAAGTGTTAGCTTATTTACTCTTTTCAGATTAATCCCTTCCGGGTCATCGATTTTCATAAAAAGGGAAATCAGCACCGGATTAATCACCAATGCTACAAATAGTGATGATCCCAGGGTAATAATTAAAGTAATGGGCAGATATTTCATAAACTCCCCCATAATTCCCGGCCAAAAAGCCAATGGAAGAAATGCAGCAAGGGTGGTAGCAGTGGATGCTATGATGGGAAAAGCAACCTCTCCAACTCCCTTTCTAACAGCGTCAACAGGTTTCATGCCTTCTTCCATGAGGCGGTAAACATTTTCAACCACCACAATTCCATTATCAACCAGCATCCCAAGTGCCATGATTAATGAGAAAAGTACCATCATGTTAATGCTAATGCCAAAAACATCAAGGATCATAAATGTCATAAACATTGAAAGCGGGATGGCAATTCCTACAAATAATGCATTTCTTGTCCCCAGGAAGAACAATAAAACTATAACCACCAGTATAACACCAAATATTATACTGTTTTCAAGGTTATTTACCTGGTCACGGGTTTGCTCCGACTGGTCATTGGTAATAAATACCTCAAGGTCTTCCGGGAAAATATTTGCCTGGGCATCTTCCAGTAATGCAAAGATCTTATCGGTTACAATCAATAAGTTCTTCCCACTACGCTTTACCACATCCAACATTATCACCGGATTTTTGTTGAGCCTGGCATAGCTTTCTTTTTCTTTATAGCCAAATTCTACTCTGGCTATATCTTTAAGGTAAACTATATTTTGATCCTCATTGCTGACCACGATTTCAAGTAGTTGCTCTGGGTCACTAAACTCACCTACTACCCTGATATTCCTTCGGATTCCATCGGTTAAGATATTGCCCCCTGATAAATTGATGTTCTCTGCTGCAACCGCGTTTTCAATATCCTCAAACTTCAAATACCTGGCCTCCAGCTTGTGCGGATCCACGATAATTCTTACTTCTTTTTCATTCAATCCCCTGATATCCACCTTTGATATTTCGCGGAAATTCTCAATTTCATCTTCAAGGAATTCTGCGAAATCATTTAACTCTTCGATGCTGTAATTTCCCGAAAGATTTATGTTGAGTATTGGAAACTCAGCAAAATTGATCTCGAATACATCAGGATCCTCCTTCAAATCATTGGGAAGCTCTGATTTGGCCTTATCCACCGCATCCTTGACTTTTGTTAATGCCTCACTAACATCTGTACCTGTAGTAAATTCGACAATCACTGTAGAATAATCCTGAACAGATGTTGATTTAATATTGTCTACTTCTGCAATAGTATTGATCTCCTTCTCAATTGGCCTGGTAATCAAACTTTCCATATCTGCCGGAGAATTGCCAGGATGTATAGTGCCCACATAAATTGTTGGTATTTCTATTTCCGGAAAAGCCTCCTTTGGCATGCTTATATATGCAGAAACACCAATGGCGATTATGATGGCAGTCAGAACAAGAACAGATGTACGATTTTTAACCGCACCTGTAGTTAACTTAAACTCTTTATCAACCCGGTTAAGATCATTATTTAGATTGTTGTTTTCTTTTTCCATTGGTTGATCTATTATTGATTAACTAATTTTACCACCACACCCTCTGAAACTTCCCTGAACCCCTGATTTATTATCACCTCATTTCCATTGAATTTGTTTAATATTTCAGTCTCCCCTCTAAAGGTCTTTCCCCTTTCAATTCTGAACTTCTTTGCCACCGACTTTTCCTCTCCTTCCCCAACCAGGAAGACAAAATCCCCGTAATTATCGTTTAGAATGATTTCGGTTGGAATTACCCAAGCTTCATTGTTCTCATAGTCCTGTAGTTCCAGAACTGCGGTAAGATTTGGTTTTACCAGATTGTCCGACTCCAGTTTAACTTCAATGGAAAATGTCCTGTTTTTTGTATTTATTACCTGACCTATAGCTGTGATAGAAGAATTATACTCTTTACCAATTGAAGGAAAGGCAACTTTTACCTCATCATTAACTTCAATTTTCCCAATATGGTTTTCAGAGATATCTGCTTTGATATACATATCATCAAGGCTTACAATCCTGAACATTGGAACACCAGGTTGGGCCATTTCTCCTTCTTTAACAAAGACTTCATCTATACTTCCTGAAAACGGGGCCTCGATTGAAGCAAGGTCAAGCTGCGAATATGTAGTTGTAAGCCTTCTCTCCAAAGATTCCTTTCTATTTTTAGTTTCAAGGTATTGGATTTCAGTACCGATATTATTTTTCCAGAGGTTTGCCTGTTTTTCAAATACTATTTTTGCCAGATGCAGCGAAGTTTTTAACTCTTCAATGGTATTTTTTAATGTTGTAGCTTCAATCTGCAATAATTTCTGGCCCTTTTTTACAGAAGCCCCTTCCGTAACATTTATTGAATTAATCCTACCCATGGCTTCTGCACTAACTATGATATTTTTTCTGGACTCCACTGAACCTCGTACTTCGATCTTATGAACAAATTTCTTGTTAATTGGTTTTATCGTGGATACAAGAGTAGAATTATCACGAATGAAGTCTGGGTCTGCTTCTGAAATTTCCTTTTCCAAAGTACTGATTTTCTGTTGCAGATCTAAAGCCTCATCTTTCAATATCTTTAGCTCTTCTTTCTTTTGATCAATGGTTATTGTTGTCTGACAACCAGTAAACAACAGCGCAGCTATAATTAATCCTGTTCCTATTTTTGTCATTATTGATTTGTTTTTAATAGAGTTTTCCTAATGATTTTTGATAATCCACTTTTGAGATCAGGGTATTGTACAATGCTGAATAATAATTCGTTTGTGCTTGCTTAAAGGCCGCATCAGCTTCAATCACTTCAAGATTAGAACCCACACCCTGCTGGTACTTTAGCCTTGATATTTCATAAACTTCCTCTGCCAAGGACATATTTTCTTTCTGAACCTCCATATTTCTGGAACTGCTCATTAGTGTTAGCCTGGAGCTTTCAATTTCCATATCGATTGCCTTCTTAAGTCTTGAAAATTCATTTTGCAAGCCATCAGCTTTTAGTCGCTTTTGTTGTATCTGGCGGCTCTTGCGTAAGCCATCAAAAATCGGCATGCTCAAATTGAGGCCATATACCCCGAAGCCAAACCAACGGTCACTGAAATTTGTCAAATCCCCTGCCGATTGGGTGCCTGCAGACGATCCTGCTGTTATAAACCCTTCCAATTTAGGCAGATAGCCACTTTTTATATTTTTTACGTCTAATGCCGCTAAATCCTCGCTTGTTTGAAGACGGGAGTATTCAATTCTCTGTCCATAGTCAAAATCACTTTCAATATCTTCATCCAGAAAAAATTCAATTTCGCTTAAATTATCCATCAGTATCAGGTTTTCATCCACTGGCATCGACATTTGGAATTTCAGCAATGAGTAACTCAGTATTAACCCCCGTTCCATATTCTCCTTTTGTACTGAAATATTATTGAATTCCACTTTTACACGGTTAACATCGATCTTTTCGGCAAAACCATTCTCGTATAACAATGTGGTTTCTATTAACAAGGTATCCAGGCGATTATAGTTATTTCGCACAAGATCCTGGTTTTCGATGGTTACCAGAACGGTATAGTAAGCTTTGCTCACCGCCTCCACTACATCGATTTTTGATTTTTGTTGATCCTTTTGCGCTAATTGAGTAAAAGTTCTGGCTGCTTTAAGTCCAATGAAGTAGGTACCATCAAATAAAAGTTGACTAAGGGTTACAGATCCTGAAGCATTGTATTGCGTTTGAAAGTTCACTGGGATAAAATCATCTGCCGTGATACCGGGTGGACGATCTGCTGGTGGTATAATAGATGCCGGAATAAATGAAGTCGGCACCTTGTAATTATTGGCTACAGTAGCCGAGGCATTGACCTGGGGCAGTCCGTCTGCCAATATCTCCCCTACCAAGGCCTGATCGGATTTATAAGTCAACTCCGCATTTTTTATCATTTCGCTATTTGCTAAAGCATAATCGATACATTGTTGCAAAGTGAATTCATTAACTGTATTTGTTTGTCCTGTAACCACTTCAGTTAATGTAAGGACTATCAATCCAGTAAATATTATTTTAGTTTTCATTGGCTATTGTTTTTTCCTGATATACTAGATATAAATCCCGTCCTTTGTCAGTCATTATCCCCTGAAGAAAATGCTCGAACAATTGCATCTGAACTTCCTTAAAGTCAAATTTCGAGGTAGGATAAATCCGATTGTCAAATGACATCTGAACCTCTTCAACCCTTAATCTTGCCAAAATATTAGGGTTGATGTCCTTTCTGAAATACCCTCCATTTATCCCTTCATTCAGGTTGTTGATGATCATACTAAATATGAATTTCTCCTTATAATCATGGAATAAGACATATGCATCGGGATGATATTTCTGTAAATCAAACAGTATGGAAGGATTAATTTCGTTAACCATCCTTCTTAGGCATATAGAAACCAGGAATAGTTCTTCAATCGCGTTTTCAGCAATTTTTGTTATTTTAGTAAACTCTTCCCTGTCACTTTTAAGTATTTCCTTGGTTGCTGAGAACACTACTTCATTTTTATCTTTAAAAAATTGATAAATGGTTTTTTTTGATATTGAAAGATAAGATGCGATCTCGTCCATGGTAACGCTTCTGAAGCCGTACCGCTTAAACAAGTGCCCCGATTCTTGAATAATTTTTTCTTTTAATTCCACTGATCTGTTGCTAAATATTTGTGCGAAACTACGGAAACTATTAATATTTTTAAAGTTTCCGTAGTTTTTACGGTTTCTCCACGTAAAAGGTTATGAAATTTGCAAAGTATTATTGATCCGTTGCTTCCTTATCCTCATCATGCCAACGGCACCATCGTTTTTCATAAGTATCCTTAAATTTCAGCTTATATGCTTCCCGCTCTTCCTCACTCATATTGGCAAATTTTGCACGGAATTTATCCTTCCAGTATCCCCCCATTCTGTGATGCCCTTTCCCTCCAAAACCCCAAGTGAGCATCTTGATCAATAATAACAATCCGGCTGATTGTAAAAAAGTTATCGGTGGTCCACCAAAAAGGTCAGGTACCAACCAATTCCATAAAAGCATAACTACTCCTGCAAATACTGCTATAGCAATAGTCCCAATAAAAGCAAGCATCAAAATTTTTCTCATCCTAAAAGCTCTCATATCAATATAATTTTAATTCTTCATAAAAAATTTTCAACCGATTCCGAAGATGGAGAATTGCATATCTCTTCCTCGAAATCAAAGTATTAACAGGTAGATTTGAATTTTGAGCAATTTGCTTAAAGCTCAAGTTCTCAAATTCATGCTGAATAAATACTGCCCTTTGTTCCTCAGGAAGCTCGTCCAGTGCCTCCATAATAGCTTCCCACAATAAATTACGTGCAAATCTATCATCAGGAAGATCAGAAAAGTCCGGCATCAAATCAGCTAATAAATACTCTTCATCGTCCTTATCCTCATTAATTTTGAGCTCACTAAAATTCACCGGTCTTTTTTTTCTGAAATAGTCAGTGACCTTATTTCTGGCCACTTTAAACAACCAGGAAGTAGAGCGCTCTATATTCTGAATGGAATTGTAAGCCTGAATAAACTGATAAAAGACATCTTGTAGAATATCTTCAGCTTCTTCTTCAACCAGTCCCCTCTTTTTGATAAAGTTGAAAAGTTTTCCCCTTTCCTTTTTGAAAGTATCTTCAACTTTATCACGCTGGACTCGTGTCATTTGATTGGTGATTCCTATCCCATCCATGTTATATATGGACGGATTGACTTATAAAATATTTTAAATTGTTGTAAATTTTGTAAAGATCAGAATATTCGGCTTCTATTGATCCCAATATTGAGAGGTTTTCTTACTTTTGCGCTGAAAGCGGTTAAAACTTAAACCATGTTTTCTTAATGATCCTATTCTTTACCGGGCCTCGTAATTCAATATATGCATTAGGGGTCGAAAAAGAGCTAAAATCAGAAGACCTCGAAAAACTCAAATGGCTATTTGACAATAGTACACGAATAGAAAGCCCCTCCCTGGATGGCCCCTACATTGGCCCCAGAAAAGAAATGATAACTCCCTGGAGTACCAATGCCGTGGAAATTGCTGAAAACATGGATATCGAAGGCATTCAAAGGATTGAACATTTTGTTAAAGCTGACAAGGATCAATCTTATGACAAAATGCTTCAATCATCTTATCCCTCTCTAGGGCAAGATCTATTTAGTATCGATAAAAAGCCCGATCCGATTATTGAAATCAATAATATTGGGGAGTTTAACCAGCAGGAAGGCCTGGCCTTAAGTAATGAAGAGATAAAATACCTGGAAGAGATAGCTGAAAATTTAGGGAGGAAGCTAACCGATAGTGAAGTTTTCGGATTTTCACAAGTAAATTCAGAACATTGCAGGCATAAAATATTTAACGGCAAATTTATTATTGACGGGGAAGCTAAAGATGCATCGTTATTCCAGTTGATAAAAGAGACTTCTAAGAAAAACCATAAC
>CBDVAV010000221.1:0-7518 GCA_965372055.1 uncultured bacterium
TCGTTTATAAGCGTTGTGGAATTCAATTTTGGGGATTCCAATATCACCAGCAGAATTTAGTTAATTAATGAATTTCTTCCTATCCAAAAGTTCTTCCCAAGACAACAAATTATCTAAATCAAGATGCTCGTATAGTTGGTTTCTAAGTGGTATACTTTCTTTCTTGCAACTGTTGAGGATATTGTAAAAAAATCCTGGATACTCTAGCCTTAGCCTCCTGGCCAGGTGATCAAGTACAAATGGGTTGCGTTTACAACCCCCTACATTATGTATCATACCAACATTGGGTACATCAGCAAATCTTAAATAATCCTGATACAACGGATGCACTACAGGCTCATCCATAAAATAGCTTGTGGACACACCTCTCTCCTTGGCAAGATAAAAAAGGGATACCTGCTCAATAAGAAAATTCAGATTAGATACCTTGATCTTAGAGAGGTTTGCCTGATTTGATTCAACAAATTGGAATGCACAGTCACAATATTCTTTAATAAAAGCATGGTTAGACCCACCGACTATTCCAGCATTGCTGGAGAAAATATTTTCATTACTATTTACCCCTTTTAGATGTCCTGGAATATTTACAAAATGCTTTTCAACATCGTCCAAAATTTCCCTGTTAAAAAAGAGGTTGACTTCCAGATTTGAGGAAAGAAGGCCAGCATTTAAAAGTGCGTCCGGTAAGGGCTTCCAAATAAAGAGGTCCCCATCAACATGTATAAATGGCTCTTCCTGCAGACTATAAGTCCGAATTTTCGCCAATGAAAAAAGTTCCGGATGAATTTTAAAAGATTCATCAAAAATGATATGAACATCAGTGTAAGGTAATTTCAATATGTCTATTAAAATTACCTTACCAATCTCATCTGTATATAGTTCTACCCTGCTATAAAGTTTTCTTAGCAGCAAGCAACTTAGTGCCCAAGACATCCAATGGTACTCAGGTGAAAGCCAACCAGCCTTTATGTCCAAGGAGACGTTATTCACTTGCCTTCCAGTCCAGAAGGTTTGGATAATTTTCATCGACTCCATGGCCCTTATGATTCAGCTAAATAAATTTACTTGGATTTAAAGAACCAAAAATTACTACACAAGTTTGAAGGAATATCCTAATAGCAATCAATGAAGGTGCCATGATGAGCAGCTTCGCAATATGCTTCTTGGCCTACGCAGGATGAACCCATGACATATGATCCTTCGGTACAATAAACAGTTACACCTCCCAATATTTTCTTTTGTTCATTCTTGGATAGTTCTTTACCCAGATTCAAAGTTTTCTTTTTCATAATTACAATATTTTTAGAATTTGAAATGATTGAGTATCAAGTTAATGAATATGTGCCAAAAAGCCAAGAATGTTGAAATAATTATATAGAGGTACATGGCTGAAATGAAAATCGCTTTTATATTGTTCGATTTGGATTTAATTTATACCTCGCTGCTCGGTTTTTTCTTCGGGAGTCAAAAGTTCTATTTGACCTTTAGATTCAACAACCTCATGGCCTCATATTATATAATAAAAGATACTTTAAAGATCCCGCATGGTATCTTGGATAAAATCCCATCTACTATTCTTCTCTGATTTTTCATGTTTTAAATAAGTGTATAATTCAGATGAAAGAGGTTAGACTCCAAGATGCTTTTTACAAAATAATTCCGTTCTGATTCAAATTCACACTACCAGGCTGATCGATACAGTCTTTTGTATATTATTTCCTATATTTATATAAAGGAATATAGGATCCATAAAATTACAATACTACAAGATTTAATAGGTTTACATAATAATTGGGTAACCCTCTACTCTAGCAAAATTAGCCAATTTGAATGGCCTGAGAATGAATATTTAGTACTGATGCTAACATATATTTCAAAATATTGGAATCAAATTATATTGTCACATTCCCAGTTTTACTTATTTTATAGGAAAGATCCCAGAAGATATTTTTAATATTTTTATATTGATATAGCTAAAATTGAAAATGAGCAATCAGGTTATTATTGAGGATTTACCAGAACTCTACAGGAAGTTCTTACCAGCATTTTTCACTTGCGAAGTGCCGCAGGAGACTTTTGCAACATGCAATAACTGCGCCATGGTGTGTAAGGATAAAGCCCGTACTCCTCAATTGACTATGAAGCCTTTTGATGCCGATAAGAAATGCTGTACATTCTATCCAAACATTCCCAATTACTTAGTAGGAAGTTTGCTATCCGACAATGACCCCATACTTAATGAGGGACGAAAGAGGATGAAAAGTATTATTATAAATAAGATAGGCGTTCTGCCAATGGGTGTATTCGCACCGAAAAAATATAATTTGTTGGTTAAGCATGGAGGGTGGCTTGGTTTTGGTAAAAGTGAGTCCTTGCTTTGCCCATATTTTGAACGAGATAGCAAGTTGTGTACAATTTGGAAATACAGGGAAGCGGTGTGTTCAACCTATTTTTGTAAATCTGTCAGTAATACAAAGGGCATGGCATTTCACAGCTCCATGACCGGGTATCTCCTTCATATCCAAGAGTGCATAGCCAAGTACATACTTTGTGAAGTATCCTTTGATTCGGAAGCCATTGTGGGGCAATTCCAAATGAACAACCAGAATCCCACTCAATTATTAACGACTGAGGAAATGGATGAAGTTGCTCCTACTAAAGAGAACTATCATCAACTATGGGAAAAATGGGATGGTAAAGAAGAAATGCTTTATATCAAAGCTTATGAACTTGCTCAGGGACTTACTCGCGACAAATTTTTATCCATTTGCGGCATACAAGAAAAAATACTAAGGAATACGCTCGCTACCAAGAGAAAAAAAATAGTGAATATTCCTGAAACACTAAAACTTAATGATGCGGAGAAGCACAAATTGGCAAACGAAACCTTCGAGGTTCAATTAAAGAAAATTGACACTGCCTTTCAGATGCCGACAACTGTGTTCAAATTCTTTGATGGAAGTAAACCCTGGAAAGAGGTATGTAATTTGCTTCGTGAAAAGGAGGATATAGATCTTGATGAGCACATCGTGCAAACCTTATATCATTTTGGAATTCTGATTGCGGCCAAGACATGAACCCTTTATAGATATTCAGGGAAAATGTAATGGATGCCTACTGGTTTGAGGATTTGGATCAGCTTAGGGTGTTGGTACACAACCTGTACGTTATTATAGGAATGCTGTGAACAGTGGAAAAGTGCAGCCCAGGAAACCATCCCTTGACTTTCCCACAATTAACAGCAGTGGTAATATTAATAATAAAGAAATTTTGTCGACTTTAGAATGGTCTGAATAATGGAAAGGCTACAGGGTGAAGAACAGGATCAAATCATTCCTGATGTATTTTGGAAAACCAGTGTCAGAACAGTTCCAAGGCAATTCCTGGTTAAAGGATTTAATGAAATTGATAGATAATAAAGATTATTTACAAATACAAAATGTCAGTTAAAATTAAGCGAGATATAGGTCATAAAAAGTATATTTATAGTTGCGAATAGGGTGCGGTTACAAATACTTACTATTTCAAAAATCCTTAATAAACCCATTAACAAATTTAGTTTTTGTATCATAATAATAAGTCTTCCTTTTATTATCGTACTGGATAGATCCTCCCATATCCTTCATCAATTCTAGATAATAATAGACCATTCTTTCTGACATACCAAGTTTACTAGCTAGTTCCGATGGTGATCCCGTAGCTTTGAGACGAATTAATGTATCAATTCTAGATACTTTCTCAACAGATTTAAACATATTCGCTTTAATAAAATTTCAGGTGATATTTTAAAATTTTGTCCTTTAAGCATTTATCCATATTTGTCGAAATAAAATCAATCTAGCAGCCTGCGTACTTCAAAGAAAATCCTTTCCAATAAACTTGTATCATCAACAATTATTCTTGCCGTACCCTTCATATTAGGTTTATACTCAAGTGTTTTAGAGTATGTTGTAGATAACCCATTTGGTAATGAAAGTTGAACGGAATAGTAATCATTTCTAGGTATTAATGCAATTTTGTCAATTTTCCCCTGTACTAATCCATATTCCTTTTTAGGGAAACTGTGAAATTCTATCAACACAAGAGAACCTTGCTCAACTTTACCGCTTCTACTTACTGGCATGTTGAGTTGCCCGGAGTATTCAGAGAGTTCTGGTACTATGGTCATAATCTCTATATCTTTTTGTATATAATGTTTTTCTTTCCATAGCATAGGAAATGAAACCTTACCTGGTATGGGAGCCATTAAAAGGTAATTAAATTTCCATTCTTCTAGTTGTGATAGCAGATTTTTGTAATCTGCTTTTAACTTATTAAATAGATTTTTACTACCATTTAAATTATCAGATTTTAAATTTAAAAGTTCAGACTTGAGATTAGAAATACTAATCCTATGGTTTGCTATATTAGACTTGGAGGTTTCAATAGAATATTCTTTATTGTATAATTCCTGTTTTACAATGTCAAAATCCAATTCCGAAATAACCTTCTCTTGAAATAGTTTTTCATTTATTAGAAACTTCTTCTTAACAAGGGAATATTCGTTTTGAGAAATCTGCAATATCACTTGAGCTTGGGTAATTAGTGACTTACGTTCCTCAATTCTTGTTAGAATGTTTTCTCTCCTTTCAGCGTAAAATGAAAATTCTTTAAAAAATAAATAGTCATTGACACTATATAAAAACGTTGAATACATTGGCTCTAAGCTACCCAATGAGTACTTACCGTCAAATGTCTTTAAGTATTCCAAATTGGATATTTGACTTTCATCGGATACATTGAGGGCCTCATATAGAGAGGTCACATCTTTAATCGAAGATGTGCTTTCGATATACCCTAAAACCTGATTTTCAATTACGCTTTCACCATCCTCAACAAAAAAGTTGATCCTACCAGCCATTTTAGTAAGAACTGCATTTGGTGCGACCTGGGTGGACAGTACAAATTCGGCGGATAAAGTATCAGGATATTTTATGAACCAGGATAACACTAATGCACATGTTATGAAGCTAAATACCACAATAATGCCCCATTTCAAGAAGCCTCCTGGCATTCGACCCATCAGATTTCCCAACCGCTGATGGTTAGAAAGATCATTAGTGCTATAAAAATCCTCCATCAGTGCATAAATTCAATTTGATTCTCAACCAATTCCCAATAAAATCCTTCATTTGACAATAATGTGGAATGATCCCCCTGTTCCACTATTTGTCCGTCATCCATTACTAAGATTAGATCTGCATCTTTAATAGTGCTTAAACGGTGGGCAACAACCACCACTGTCTTGCCCATAAAAAATTCATTAAGATTATCTGTTATCACCCTTTCATTCTTAGTATCCAGGGAGTTTGTTGCCTCATCGAAGAAAATGAATTCCGGATCTTTGTAAACTGCCCTCGCAATAAGCACTCTTTGACGTTGGCCTTCACTCATTTTAATACCATCACTTCCAATCCTTTCATTAAAACTGTTCGGAAGAGATTCCACAAAGTCATATAAGTTTGCGATCCTTAGGGATTGGACAAGTCGTTCAACATCAAAATTATCCTGGTTCAAAACGATATTTCTTGCTATACTATCCGAGAAAATATAGCCATCTTGCATTACTGCCCCACAATAATTTCTCCATGAACTATTTCTAAATTGAGCAAAACCCATTTTACCAAGTTTAATGTGGCCGGATTCGGGTTCGTGAAATTTCAGGAGTAATTTTAACAAGGTAGACTTACCGCATCCACTGGCACCGACAATTGCTGTCTTCTTCCCATAAGGAATTACACAGTTTGCATCCTTTATAACAAGATTATCTGCTTTTCCATACCTGAAATTTACATTCTCAAGAATCAAGTCATTTTTCAAATGCTTCTTTTTCAAAATAATTTTATGGTCATTGTCATCATCCTTCGCACCATGAACTTCATTTATGCGTTCAATACTAATTTTTGCATCTTGCGCTGCATGGATAAGTCCGACCAGGCTATATATCGGAGTATTGAGCTGGCCTATCATATATTGAATGGATAACATCATCCCCAGGGTAAGATCGCCACGAATAACCGAGGATGCCGAAATAAAAAGGATAACAATATTTTTCAATTCATTTATAAATGACAGCCCGTTTTGTTGGAATTGTGTTAATTCTAAATTTTTTATATTGGTTTTGAAAAGTTGGGCCTGAATATTCTCCCATTCCCACCGCTTGACATTTTCAGCATTGTAAAGCTTGATTTCCTGGAAGCCACTAATCATTTGAATTAGTGTAGTTTGATTTAGGGATTGCTGATCAAATCTCTTGTAATCCAGATCCTTTCTCTTTTTGAGAAACTGAACTAGCCATATGTAGTTGACAATACTTGCCAAAAGGAATATTGCAAATATACCGCTGTGATAGAGGAACAGTATAACACTGAATGCCAGAAGGTTCAGCATTGAGAATACGGTGCTAACAACATGATTTGACATGAAATTCTCAATCCGTTGATGATCCCCAATCCGTTGAAGTAAGTCACCGATATTTTTTGTACTGAAAAATGAAACAGGTAATCGTAATAATTTGATCAGAAAATCTGATATTATCGATACATTTAATCTTGAGGTTATATGAAGCAGTAACCAGGACCTTATGATGCCCACTGATTGACTACTAATAAACAGCACTAGTTGGCCTATCAAAATTAAGGTAACAAAATTTACATCCTGATTCCCAATACCTATATCCACTATCGATTGCGTAAGGATCGGGACCATCATCATGATCAATGTACCAGTCAGCAATCCCACAACAATTTGAGAAATGTATTTCTTATAAGGTTTCAGATACTTGAAGAAAAAAGTGAATGACTTTTTTCCGGGTTCATCTTCCTTAATAAAATATAGATTTGAGGGTTCAAGCAGGATCAATTTCCCAACAGCATCAGGATGGTCCGGACCGACCCACTTCTTCATGAATTCAGCTTTAGTAAGTGTATGCAAACCAGACCCTGGATCAGAGACTTTTACCTTGTTCTTATTAAGTTCATAGACAACCAAAAAATGCCCCTTAGGCAGATAGGCGATAAACGGAATAATTGCTTGGGTAAAAAGTTCATCAAAAGTGGCCTTGGCAGCTTTTGTTACAAATCCCAATTCTTCAGCTGCGAGACACATTGCATGAATTGAAACACCAACATTAGTCTGACCTGTTATCTCCTTCAAATGGGCGGCTGAATATTGCTTTCCGTAATAGCTGGAAACTATTCTCAAGCAAGTTGGTCCGCAATCGGTCGAGTCTAACTGCCTAAACCATGGAAATTTTCTCATTCTCAGTGCTTTTCAGTTTCTTTTGCCTGGCATATTCAGATCTGTAATATCTGTAAAGCAGATTGTAAATCGTAATTTCAGTGTCTCTTGAATGCCTTTGTATTATCCTATTACAAGTCATGTGAAACAAGCTTGGTAGTATATCTTTATTTTCTAAATGCTTTGAAATTCTGTTTAAAATAATCCTTTCCCTTGTACCGGTATCTTTCAAAATCTTCG
>CBDVAV010000222.1:0-7517 GCA_965372055.1 uncultured bacterium
ACATGGAGCAGACCCTTCCATTACATCTGATGATGGCAAGAATGTCATTGAATTCGCCAGGGAAGGAGGTTTCGAAGAGGTTATAACGATTATCAACAACTTGTAACACCTATCTAAGCGGTGCCCTCGACAGGCTTTTTCTTGCTTCTGAATACATGTATTTGAGTATATTGAGAGGAATCCAGTCTTCCCCTTTAAATACACCAGCAATGCTTAATGTATTGTTTATATCAATCAATGGATTTTTATCCAGAAATAATAGATTTGCCTTTTTACCCCTGGTTACCGTGCCCCATTTTTTTTCCATGCCTAGAAATTTTGCTGGTAAAACCGTTGCTGTTTCCAATGCCTGGTACGGTGATAGCCCAGCTTCAACCAGGCTCTGCAATTCCCTGTGAAGTCCAAGTCCATAAAGGTTCATGGTTTGTGGGGATTCAGAACCAGCAAGGATTTTACCTCCCCTTTTATAAAGTTTCTTTATTAGCATATTCCTGAACATGACATATCTCCTCCTTAAACTTTCAGAAGGCGGATCAGTCCAGAATCTATTATGGATTTTTAACAACTCCTCCCTGACCTCTGGGGACAATAGTTGATATTCTGGTGAGCTTTCAAATTCCTTTTCTGATTTTCCCTTTCCGAATGATGAATTGAAATAATAATTAGTGGGCGTGTTCCACACCCCTGCTTTAACAGTGGCATCAACCAGTTTGTCAATATCCTGCTCTGTAAAATAGTCCAGGCTTTTCCAATTATCTTTTTTCAACATTCCCAACCCTGATACGCTGGCTTCAAACTTTGGCTCATCTGGCAAAATCCCTTCAAAATACTGGTCTAGATGTTCAATATGCTGTCCTTTTTCCAGGGCTTTCCAAATCCCAACAGATTGAGGGACATGGCCAAACACGGGCATGGATTCATTTTTTGCTGCCTTCATGATTTGATCGTATACTTCTGCTGAAATGTCAAAGGTCAATTTGATCATATCATAGCCTTCTTCTTTGAGGTCAACTACAGATGCGGCAGCTTTATCAGGATTTTTGACTACCATGACGGAAAAATCATCGCCAAACCTGGTTCCGGCAATATGGCCAGCGATATATAGATCAGGGCCTCTTAGAATCCCATCTTTAATTTGCTCTCTTATTTCCAGATGTAAAGGTTGGCCAATTGGAACTCTTGCGGCAGTAACTCCATAGGTGAGGGCAATAGGCAGTTCATCAAAAATATAATCTTTTGGTATTCGGCTATCTGCCAGGTAGTGCATATGCATATCCACCAAACCCGGCATCAGATACTTGCCTTCACCGTTAATTTGCAAGGCTCTTTTGCTTGCTCTAAAATAATCAGCATCCCCTATTTTCTTGATCTTCCCCTTTACTATAAGAACTGACTGGTTCTCCATAATCGGATCTCCGGTCATGGGAATGACACTGACGTTGGTAATTACAAATGATTGGCCTATAATCAGGTGGCAGTAGAATGCAAGAATCAGTATCAGAATATGGCGAACCATTTTCCAACTTAGTCAAATCTTATTGAATTTTTGATTTCTTTGTCCAAAAATCAATCTCCACATCAACATCTTTACCCAAGAAATCAGGGATAAGTGAATGTTTCCATTCAGTTCCTACCCCATAGTCCATCCTGTTGATTTTAATCCTTATCCTGAATGCCAGGGTATTACCATCAACTGATATCTGTTCAAATGGAAGGGAGATTTCTTTATTGACCCCACGCATAGTGAATTCACCTTTAGCTACATAATGATCATCCACTCTAGTAATAGAACTTGACTTAAAGGATATTTCAGGATATTTTTCTGAATAAAAAAATGTTTCAGATTGCAAATCATTGTCCCTGGCTTCAATACCAGTGTTGATACTGGCCACTTTTATGTTTACCTCAACCAGGGATTTTGTAATATCTCCCTCTCGGTAATCTATATTAATCCCAAAATCCTGAAACTTGCCTGTTACCCTTGTGATCCCAGCAATAGGGATGGCAAATCCAATGGTAGAATGATTTGGTTCAACCTCTAATTTGACTGTTTCCTGGGCAAAAATGCCTGTGCCAATCATAAGGCAGCATCCTATAAATATCAACTTGGTCAATCGGGTTTTCATTTCTTTTTCTAGAGTTTGGTTATACTATATAAGTAATACGGTTTTTATCTGTCGATTAACATTTTGTTGGGATAAATTGTCCCTAGACAGTGATTGATCTGTCCTTTTCCGGGATGGTTACTGAATATTCAGAAGTTTAATGATCTGCTCCCTGTAACTATGGCTAGTTGAAAAGTGCTTGCCGGAGGTCATTGTAATTCGATAGTCTCCTTTGTAGATATGTTCCATTTCTTTTATGAATTCGAGGTTCACAATTACCGCACGATGAATTCTAAAGAAAATTTCCGGGCTTACAGTCTCCTGCACCAACTTGATCGATGATCTTAATTTATATATCTGCCCAGCAGCCATGATATGAACATAGTTACCTTTAACTTCCATGTATTCAATATCATCGGTATTGATAAAGGAGATCAGCCCCTTTTCTTTTATGGTAAACCGTTTTCTGTATTCTGATTTTTCATTTACCTCGGCAATATTGATAAGTTCATCTCCCAATGCAGCTTTTCTTTTTTGTTCTACTGCTTTTTTTACCCTGCTTACTACTATGTCGAACCTGCTTTTATCAAATGGCTTTAATAGGTAATCGATGGCCTGTGCCTTGAAAGCTTCCATGGTATATTCATCATAAGCGGTGACAAATACCAATACTGTCTCTTCAGAGATATAATTGGCCACTTCCAATCCGCTTATTACCGGCATTTGCACATCTAAAAATACCAAGTCAGGATTATGGTTATTTATAGCATTAATAGCTTCTTCTCCATTGGCACATTCTTCTGCTACTTCAAACTTTGAATTTTCTTTTAACAATTCCCTAATCCTCTCACGCACCAAGGGTTCATCATCCACGATCAAGGTTGATATTTTATTTTTAATCATTTTTTTGTTCTTCCGCCGGGATTACAATATTTATTTTGAATCCTGAACTTGCCTGAATTTTCATCTCGTGGTCTTCTCCATAGAGCTGTTCTAACCTTTGTTTCGTGTTACTTAATCCCACCCCAAATTGTTTAGGAACAGTGGAGTTTTGACCATTATCTACAACTGATATATTTAATGTACCGTTTGCCCTGAAAGCCCTTATGTAAAGCTTGCCATTTTGGGTATATGGTTCGATTCCGTGTTTTATTGCATTTTCAACCAATGGTTGTAAGATCAGGTTTGGGACCAACAGGCTTCTGGTTTTATCTTCTATGTCCCAATCTACTTGAAACCTGTCTGAAAACCTCGTTTGTTGTAATCTGATATATTTATTGATAAATTTCAACTCTCGATCAAGAGAAACTTTTTGGGTATGTATATTGTCAAATGACTCTCTTAATAATTCACTCAAATCATTCATTACTTTATCTGCCAAATCTACATCACGGTGCATTAAGGTAGCAATTGCCTGCATTGAATTAAAGAGGAAATGAGGTTTTAATTGTGATTTTAATGAATTGAGTTGTGATTTGGTTAATTCTGATTCCAGCTTGAGAGACTTCAATTTATTCTCTTGGTATTTATTGTAATAGTCATAGCCAAAAATCAAAGCTAGAATTATCCAATAAGTAAAGAAACTATCGATGGTACTCGAAACTATTACCAACTTAATATCACTTAATACCTGGCCTACCGAAGGTTCAAGTATGCCAAATAACTTGCGGACAGAGAAATCAGCCCAAATGGCAATAAACCTGTGAGCACTAGCTATTAATATCCCTAAACCAAGGTGAATGGGTACAGCTTTGAGAAGGTTTTTCTTATGAATCTTGATCTTTAATGCCACAACAACTAATAATGGCATCAATAATGCCCACATCCACGCTGCCGACAGATAATAAAATGAGATATCGAACCAATCAGAGTTTTCTCCCCTGAATGATCCATATATGGCAGATCGTGTAGTTCCCAACAACCCTACCACTGTCCAAACCAACCAAATCCAAAGATAATGTTTCCTTTTTAGCAAAGTATAACTTTTATTGGCTGTAACGTACATTGAACTTATTACGGTTGCAAACATAATATGAAATATAATTGATTTGTTCAAAGTAGTGATTATTATACCTTTGCGGAACTTTTGTTCAAATATGGCATATCCAAAAGGCAAGCTGATAGCGATTGGTGGAAACATAGATAAAGTGGGCAGTTCTGGGTCTATTTATAATAAGACCACTAATATTCATTATTCGGAATTCCAAATACTGAAGAGGATTCTTGAAGAGATCAAAATTGAAAATCCGAGGCTTGAAATAATCTCCGTTTCTTCGAAAAATCCAGGAGAAATTGGAAAAAAATACATCAGGGCTTTTGGAGAGTTAGGCTGCACGAATGTTGGCATAATGAATTTAGCCTCAAGGGAAGAAGCTTTCGGGGAAGAGTATAACGAGAGGATAAGAAACTGTGGTGGCGTCCTTTTCAGTGGAGGAAAACAGGAACGATTAAGCAGTATTTTAGCAGAAACAGAAATATTAAATATACTTCGACACCGCTATCAGCATGAAGAATTTGTGATTGCAGGCACTTCAGCCGGAGCTATGGTGATGTCAATTCCAATGATCGGCCATGGAAACAGTACCGGGGCATTTATGAAAGGTGAAGTGAAAATGAATACGGGATTTGATTTCATCCATAATGTTATTATTGATTCTCACTTTGTAAAAAGAGGCCGTTTCGGGAGATTGGCCCAAGCAGTGGCCTACAATCCTACTTGCCTTGGAATTGGTTTGGGCGAAGACACCGGAGTCTTATTTGTAGATGGTGAAAAAATGGAAATTATCGGATCGGGATTGGTAATAATTTTCGACGGGCATGAGATCAAGCATAATAATATCACAGATATTGATAATGGCAAACCAGTTTCCATTGAAAATTTAATCGTACATATCCTGACAAAAGGAAACCATTTCAACCTTAGTGAAAGGAGATTTTACGCCGAACTGGGTAAATCCCCAAATTAAAGCTGAACAAAATTGTATAATTACGTATATTGATATGTAATAGATATTTCATTTAACCTCAATACATAAAGATGTCCATGCCCAGGTATTGTGTGGTGTTTGGTATTAAAGATGTTGCTGACCGCTACCTCCCTCTCGGGGAATTTTATTTACGAAGTGTTGATCTTGAAGGAGCAAAATCCATGTTCAAGAAACTTACAAAAACCTCGGAAGGCAATTATGTGTTTCGTCTTTTTGAAAGATATTATGACAAGCACACCCAAGCAGATATGAATTACCAAAAAAGTGAATATACTTTGGAAACAGATCATGCAGGTTTCCATAATTTGCTAGACCAACTTGTTAAATTACAAGAGAAAGTGTTGGAAGATAGTTAAGGGTTCTATCAGCTAAAACAATGGTCAAATCCATTTTCAACTCATAAGTTCACCTACTTCGTTACATGTTTCAGGTTGCCTGTAACTTGCAACTTATGTAAATTAACAGAATAACTAAAAGTACTTGCCCACACCAATAGAATTTTGTAGCATGATAAGTTTTATTTACTCTTATGCAACAGATATACCCCAACTATAGCTAATGAACCACCTACCAATGAGATAATCCCAGGGATTTCCCCAAGCCATATCCAAGCTATTATTATTGTCAACACCGGAACAATAAACACATAGCTACCAGTGCGTGAAGCAGATATTTTTGATAAAACATAAGTGAAAAAGATATAGCCTAGAGCACCGGGGAATATACCCAAATAAATTACAGCCAGAGTGTCTTCAATAGATGCTCTTTCTATGGCAAGGTTTAATCCTGGCAGAAATACAAGCATCAAAAGTGTTCCAGCCCAAATCACATAAGTGGTAAATTCGAGGGGGGAATAAATTTTTAAATAAGGTTTTTGCAAGACAAAATAAGCGCTTTGGCACAATGCTGCAAGCAATATGAGCAATCCTCCAGAAGATAAATTAAAGTCAGTTCCATCTCCAAAAACAATTAATGCGACACCAGAGAAGCTTATTATTATTCCAGCCCATGCATATTTCCTGAGTCGTTCATTCAGGAAAATATAGGCTAAAATTGCAGTAAATATTGGGACGGCATTGATAATAAAACTTGCTATTCCTGCCGATACGTATAATTCGCCGAAATTTAAGGCAGAGTGATAAATGGCAATGCCTAGCAATCCATTCAACATGATCACTGGAATATGCTTTTTCCGTGGCAATTTAATTTGGAGAAACAGGGACATCACAAAAAGTACAAAAGAAGCTATCAGGTAACGAAACACTGCTAAATGACCCGGGCTATAGGAGTCAAGCGCAGCCCTGATACCCACGAATGCCGAGGCCCAAAACAATAATGTTATCCCTGTTGCCAAACCAAGTTTAGCATCTTGAAATTTGCTATTCATAATTATTTAAGATTAGTACAACCTTTCGGGCAAGATTGTCTCGATTTCATTTGAGATGCCCAATATCATCTGCCTTTCGAGAATTTGGGAAATGTGCCGTTCGCTATGATCAGCATACAGTTCCAGTAAATCTCTGACCGACACTTTACCGAACTCAACATGTATACCTGTCCTTTCCCAATCTGATGGTTTGAGATTGGCAAACAATTCAGTTAACTGAGTGCGAATGGAGCTAAAAACTTTGATTGAGCTCACCATTTGTTTTTCAGACAATGAATTATATGCCATACGAGAAACCCAACTATCTTGGTCATAAAATGGAAGCTCTTTATTTTCTTCCCCCAAAATCATTTTGATGCGGGCTGCTCCAACTATTTCTGAATCTGTTAGATGAAACACAATCTCTTTGATTGACCATTTGTCATTAATTGGATAGACGGTTAACTCATTATCGGTTAAACCTGTTAAGACGTTTTCTAGCCGCACTGGTCCCATGGCATAAAAATCTATTAGTTTCCCCAATTCAATGTTTTGATAAATGGCCGGGAATCCGGAAATATCACTCTTTATCATTTCACAAGTAATAAATTATTAATATGATGACCAGTTTGATTTCTTAAATAGGATAGCCAACTAAATCCCGTGCTTTCCTTAACTTTCTCATGATGCAATTCTTCCATAATGGTTGAACCGCTAACTTTAGTGACAAATTCCCAAGATTCCTTAAGTCTAATAGTACCATTGTCTAAAATTTCCGGTGTGGCAATTCCAGATCCAGAAACCAGTTTCCCTTTTTGATTTATATGTAGGAATTTTTTCTCCATACTACCATTTCCATGCATTACTGCAATAAAATTACCCTTTTTCACTTCGCCCCCTTGGTATCTTCCAAAAATCAAATCCCCGTTCTGGCAAAATTCAAATATGGTATTTGATCCTATGTCCCTAACATTTGAATTGCCAATCACTCTAAATTTTCGATTGTTATAATCTATTTTTTCCATTGCTTTTTATTTATCCTATACGCAACGATATACC
>CBDVAV010000223.1:0-7505 GCA_965372055.1 uncultured bacterium
TCTGATTTCAGTACTCACTTTTGTACTGACTTAATTAACAAAGTTTCTGATCTCCTTAGCATGTCGATCAAGATTTTCAATATCATTTCCTGTTTTCTCCAATAAATATTGAAATGTGGCATCAACTCCAATAAAAGACTTAATATGTCCTTCTTCAACCAAACTCTTTAATTTCTGAATCACAATTTCAATTTCTGAAGAGCTGTATTTGGTTTCCTTTGTGAGAGTGGTCGACCTTTCCAAGTATTGAATTCTTCTCAATAATTGGAGTCTAGATTCCTCCATTAATATTGCGTCAGGTTTAGGTTTAAATTCACTTTACGTATGGGATTACAATGTAAGAAAAAAAACCTCAACTTTATTATGTGTGCAATGGCTTTTCAATTTTGCCCACCAAATTTTTAATTTATTAAAATAGTATTTAATTTCGAGCATAATTTAAAATCTACCATTATGCTTCTTACTACTGTCGCCTTTGGTGCAAATCTGTTTGTATTGATTGTTATAGTTTTGTTGGCATTTGCCGCTGGAGTGTCAACTACAGATTTCCTCAAAACCAAAGATAGGGAGGAGAAGGATCAGGAGATAGAATAATCTTTGGCAAATCCCAATTCCAATAACTGTTAATTTAAGTAGGAGAAATTTCCCCTTTCACTATGGTGAGGATGAATAGACTCCTTAATCTCCCGTATTAGAACATCCAACTAATTTATTTGAAAATAAATACCTACGAAGTGTACCTTTTTGATATTTTCTTATTATGAAGGTGAAAACAATCAAAAGAGATTTAAGAAATAAAGATTTTGTTCAGCTAAAAATTGCTAGTACACCAATGATCGCCGCATTGGCAGTATTAATTCAATTGAAGAGGGAAGTGGCTGGAGTAGAGACAAAAAGCTCTTGACCAGTTAGCTAGTTTTGAAGGTGCAGTAGAATTCAGGGTAGACAGAGTTGAGGTGTTGATAAACCCTGAATCCATAATTGTCGCCATCGGGACATCATATAGAGCAAAAAATGTTTATTGCTGCTTCCCCTTCTTTAGCTGAATCAGTGAACTAAATTGGTAATTGGCACACTAAAATTAGCAAGTTAATGTTTGAGTGAAAGTGTGGGGTGCAATGTCCTGCACTTTTATTATTTGACAAAATATTTTTATATCTTATCGTTACGTTGATATGTTATCTACCTCCTGCTATTCATTTACTCACAATTTGATATATCAAAATACCTTTGTTGCTATCAACAACCTCCAAATAATGATTGCCGGTATTCTATCCAGAGTATTGGCAGTAGCCGTTCAATACCATCGTACTGAATCCGAAATCAAGGAGGAATACCAGATAATTCTAAGGTCTCAGCAAAATCCCCGATATTTCGCACCAATTTACGAACGATATTTTGATCTTATTTTTATATATGTAAACAGAAGGGTTGGCAATGAAGACACTAGTGGTGATATTACCGCAAAAGTCTTTTATAAGTGCCTCAACAATTTGAAAAAATATAAATTCCAGGGTGTCCCTTTTTCCGCCTGGCTTTATAGAATCGCCCTAAATGAGATTAACCAATTTTTCAGGCAAAGAAAAGATGCACAGAGGGTAGTCAGTATTAATGATAATCACATTGATTTATTAATTGATGAAATGGACAGGGAGGAGCCAGAAATAGATAAGCATGTTTTGATTTCGGTACTATTGGAACAACTGAATCCAAATGAAGTTCAATTCCTGGAGTTGAGATTTTTTGAAGGAAATTCATTTAAGGAAATGGGTTATTATTTAGGTATTACAGAGGTTAATGCAAAAGTTAAAACCTATAGGATCCTGGACAAATTAAGAAAGTTATCCAAAGAAATAAAGTTTCACTGAGATATAAATGAGCCAGATTAAAGTAATTGTCAACAAGCCCAATCCTCCTGACTTCGTGATCAGGAAATACAAAAATTTCGATCTTTTTATTGATAGATATAAACAGTATCACACCCCCAGTGGAATTCGAAACCTTTTCAAGAATGATATCAAAAAATTGGTTTTCATAGTGATCATAATCTTGTTACTGTTAATTTTACTATTGTCAGAAGGAGAAGCGTTCCCATTGGATATTATTCAGTATCTTAATAATTAAAGAGATATCATTTCATTTGCAGTTATGAAATTAGCGTGGATTATCGTTCTGATCTCCATCTGCTTTATGTCGATCGCTCAAGATGGAGATGTAGATTATTTGAAACCTTACCGGATTGTTAATGGAGATAGCCTTTTAACAGATGAATTTGTTAGGCAACTGTGCCTGTCATTGCGGGAAAAATCAGGATCCATGGCTGGTTATCCCTCTTACTTTGAGCAACTGTTAAATCTTGCTGCAGGGACACATTATAGATTTCCAACCCAAAGAGCAAAGGTTTTAGCATGGTGGAAAAGATTTTCAAACCAATGTGTTTGCCAGGTACAACGGAACAAATTCCCGGAAGGAGGGTTACTTAAACAAATAGTACACGCCGATTTCAGGGATTTAGCCAACATTATTGGCCCGAATGGAAGGCTTACACTGGACCTTGAAATAACAGATCCTGTTGATGGACTGGATATACTGTCATATGTTATAAAAGTTAAAGATGAAAGAGAGGCACATTTTGAAAACAACCGAAAAAGATTTCAAAATGATGGAACCTGGAAAACCATGATATTTTTTATGATGCTTTTCACCGAATACGATGTCCAGAGAGCAGTAAATTCCCAGCTGGATAATTAATAAATACCTTCATTTCAATATTCTTTCAAATCCCATATAATTGGGGTTGATAAATGTTCACTCCTTTATTATCATTGCACTCTTTAAAATATAATGATTATGTCGATAGTAGTTGAAGGTCTTTCGAAAAAATATGGCATACAAAAAGCTGTTGATGATATTTCGTTTAGGGTAAACACTGGAGAAGTGGTGGGCTTCCTTGGGCCAAACGGTGCAGGGAAAAGTACGACTATGAAAATGATCACTTGTTACATGGCACCGACTTCAGGAAGGATCATTCTTGATGATCTTGAAGCTTCAACCCATGCAGACGAGATCAAAAAAAGAATTGGATACCTTCCAGAAACCAATCCACTCTATACTGAAATGGCCATTATTGATTACCTGAAATTCTGCGGCAAGATCCAGGGAATTTCAAAAGCTGACATTTCAGGCCGTATCCATGCAATGATCGAAAAATGTGGGCTTGAAAGTGAAAAGCACAAGAAAATAAATGAACTGTCTAAAGGGTTTAGGCAGAGGGTTGGACTTGCACAGGCCATGATCCATGATCCGGACATCCTGATACTTGATGAGCCAACTACTGGATTAGACCCCAACCAGATTATAGAAATCAGGAAACTGATCAAAGAGTTGGGCCGTGAAAAAACCGTGATCCTGAGTTCACACATATTGTCTGAAGTGGAAGCAACTTGTGACCGCATACTGATAATAAATAAAGGAAGGATTGTAGCAGATGGGACTTCAGATACTTTAAGGCAACAATCCCAGGGCCAGGAGTTGATCCACGTTCAGATTGAAGCTAAAAATGGAGCAGACGTCAACAAGGCACTAACAGCACTTGCCACGGTTGAAAAGACCACTCCATTGGATAAAAAGGAAGGATTCTTCAGCGTGCAAAGCAAACCTGATACTTCATCACGCAAAGAGGTGTTTGATCTTTGTGTTAAAAATAAGTGGTATTTGCTTGAAATGACAGGCATTGAAACAAAGCTGGAAGATGTATTCCGAGAATTGACAAACTAATTAAATCCAATAATAAATCTAGAATTTTCACATCATGAATGGAATTTGGATAATTGCTAAACGGGAGCTTGCTTCCTACTTTGATTCCCTAATTGCCTATATGATTATCATCATATTCCTAGGCATTAGTGGTTTTTTTACCTGGATTATAGGCAATACTGTATTTCTAAGAAATCAAGCAGACCTATCGAATTTTTTTGAAATTTTCTATATCAGCCTTTTTCTGTTTATACCAGCAATAACCATGAGATCGTTGGCCGAAGAGAATAAATCGGGCACTATTGAATTATTAAGTACCAAAGCAGTTTCCGATTGGGAAATCATCATTGGAAAGTTCCTGTCCGGGTTTATTTTAGTATTGATTGCTTTGGCAAGTACCTTACCTTATTACTTTACAATTTCCTATCTCGGCAGTATAGATCATGGCGCAGTATGGGGAGGCTATTTTGGATTGATGCTCATTAGTGCAGCCTACGTGAGTATTGGGATCTTCGCCAGCAGCCTGACAAACAATCAAATTATTGCTTTGTTGATTGCCATGATGGTGGGGATTTTCTTTCACTTTCTATTTGATGTGCTGGCTTCTGGTTTTACCGGGCCTATTGGGGCTATCCTTCATTACTTGAGCGTAAGCACTCATTTTGAAGCACTTTCAAGAGGAGTGATAGATTCCAGGGATTTGATTTATTTTTTCTCCCTGATATTTGTTGGATTATACCTATCACAAACCATGTTGTCAAGAAGAAATTGGCAAGAATCATAATTTAAAAGGATCATGAAGAAAAAGACTGTCATTACAAGGTTGATAATTATAATAGGGATCCTGGTCTTGGTAAATTTGATCAGTGATAACTTGTATCTCAGGCTGGATTTTACTGCCGACAAGAGATATACTTTGAGTAAAGCCAGTAAAGATATTATTGAAGAACTCGAAGATGTTATAACCATAAAAGCTTATTTTACCAAAGACCTCCCTCCACAATTGATGGGTAACAGGAGAGACTTTGAGGATTTATTGATTGAGTATGAAACGAGGTCTGGTGGGGACATAGTTTATGAGTTCATAAATCCAAATGAATCTCAAGAACTTGAAGCAGAAGCGCAACAAAGTGGTATAGGCCCCCTGATGATAAATGTGCGCGAAAGCGATCAGGTAAAACAACTTCGGGCTTATATGGGAGCAGTGTTGGAGATGGGCGATAAGGTTGAAGTGATTCCTGTGGTCCAGCCGGGTACTTCGATGGAATATTCCCTGACAACTTCTATTAAAAAGTTGGCTATTGATGATAAACCTAAAATAGCTTTTATCGAAGGCCATGGTGAATCTCCTGTAGAGGCTTCAGGTCAGTTATTGAATCAATTATCGATTTTGTACCAAGTTGAATCCCATACTGTTACGGATACAATGGAAATTCCATCCAACTACAGAACAATTGTAATTGTAGACCCCAAAGATACTATCTCGGAATCTCATTTTCGGAAATTTGATAATTTTATCAAGAATAATGGCCGTGTGTTTATCGCCTACAGCAATTTGGCTGCTAATTTAAATCAGGGGATCCTTCAAACGGCTCCCGAAATAGGTTTGGGCAACTGGATGAGGAGGTTAGGGGTGAATCTGGGCAGTCAGTATTTAGTTGATAACAATGCCGGGGCAGTGTCTGTTCAACAGAGACAAGGGCCAATTGTATTCAATACTCAGGTGAAATTCCCATATTTTCCCATAATTGGGAACTTTGCAGATCACCCGGTTTCCAAGGGGATTGAATCCTTAATGTTACCATTTGTAAGCCCAATTACCCTGAATGTGGATTCTGCAGTTCGGGTTACCCCGTTGGCATTAAGTTCAGAAAATTCAGGACTGCAAAATGCCCCTGTATATGTAGACATTAATAGGGAGTGGAGGGATACTGATTTCAATAATGGCAATCAACCAGTAGCAGTAGCATTGGAAGGACCAATTATGGGGGCAGCCAACACCAGGATTGTGGTGATAGCCAACAGTTCTTTCATGATTAATGGGCAGGGGCAACAACAAAGGGAGTTGAATTCCGACAATATAAATTTTGCCTCAAATGCCATCGACTGGTTATCTGATGATACAGGACTAATTGAGTTACGGACTAAAGGGATTACCAACCGACCATTGGATGCAGTTGAAGATGGTACAAGGGAGATTATTAAATGGGGCAATGTAATTATGCCAATTTTGATTATCCTGCTTTATGCTTTCTATAGGCGTCAAATGTATTTCAAGAAAAAGCAGAACTGGTTACAAGGGAATTACTAGAGTATCTTATCTATGAAAAATTTTTCAAATATCAAATTGATTGCAATATTAGGGGTATTGGTAATTACATACCTGGCAATTACATTTTTGGGAGGATCATCGAGGAGTAAATCATTTAGGGATACACTTGTGGACATTGATACAGCAAAGGTTACCAAGATTCTTATTACAAAAGGAGGCCAGGTAACAGAAATATCTGATGAACAAGGGAAATGGCAAATGCCATTGGGAAATACAAGAAAAGCTGTGGCAGTTCCAGCGAAAGTTTCCGGCTTTCTTAGTTCATTGATTACCATTGAGCCAAGTAGGGTGATTTCCAGGGACCGGTCTAAATGGGGTCAGTATCAGGTAGATTCAACAGGGATCCAGATACAGGTTTATGAAGGATCTGATAAAACCCTTGATATAGTTATTGGCCGGTTTGGTGTAAAAGGTCAAAGGGAATTCTATTCTCACGTGAGACTCACTGAAGATAACAGTACCTATATAGCAGATAACTTTATGGGAATCTCGTTGTCTACAGATATTAATTCTTTCAGGGACAATCAAGTATTGAAAATTACTACTGATTCTGTATCAACAGTTAGTTTCAATTATCCTGATTCTTCATTCCAATTAACAAAGTCTGCTGAAGGGAACTGGGAAATTGAAAGCCACCAAGTTGATTCAGCTAGTGTTGCCAAGTTTTTCAGGGATGTCAGGTATCTAAACAGCACTTTATATTATGATGATTTACAGGAATCTATGCAACCTTCACACTCTATTGATTTTTTCCTCAACGGACAAGATAACCAAAAATTAAATGCCACGAAGATATCTGGCAAGTTGTGGGTGATTAATTCATCAATAAATCCCGAATATTTTTCTGACTCAACATTGTTAAAAAAGGCATTTGTTGGAAGAAATAAATTATTGGGACAATAGTTCAAGCCTTATAAAGTCAATTGTGTTAATTTAAGTGATCCCAAATGAAGCAAATCTGTCAAATAAATGGGAATGTTTCGCTTTGGATTATTGATCACACCAATTAAAATCATGAAGCTGACAAGCTTAATTACAGAAAACAATAATTCGCAAGCTGCCATCAGGATCGGTAGCGTTTACATTTTAATTAAGGATATCAATAAGTATTTTAAAACCAACTGGAATACCGAACTGTATGGAATATTGGCATCTGGGGAATATTATCTCTTAAAAGATTGGTATGATCAAGTGGGGGAAGAGGAATGGAAGGCTTTACCATGCAATAACAATGTTAGGTTTGATAAATTGATAGGCGGGCAGCATCCAGTTAAGATTGTTGGCATTGGTTTAAATTATCAGGATCATGCAAAAGATCTTGATACAAAAACACCTTCGAAATACCCGGGATGTTTTATTAAAACCCCCAATACATTAACCGCTCCAGGAGAAGAATTTAAACTTCCCACGATTGCTG
>CBDVAV010000224.1:0-7498 GCA_965372055.1 uncultured bacterium
CCTCCTAAAGGCGGGCAAGGCTCGACCAAGCTCGGAATGACTCCACTGCTTTACAATTCTGCTAGACACAGCATGTTAAGGCCTCGGAATGACTTTACTGACTACTCATTACTGACAATTAAAGATAGTAGTTAGTAATCAGTATTCAGTAATCAGTAATGAGTAGTTAGTAGAATTTTTGAGATTCGTGGAATTCCGTATAATCCGTGTTATCGGTGGTCTATTAGTGTTCACATAACAAACAATATTCCCCTCCTAAAGGCGGGCAAGGCTCGACCAAGACCGGAATGACTCCACAGCTTTACATTTCTGCTAGACGCAGCATGTTAAGGCTTCGGAATGACTTTACTGATTACTGACTACTTTCCGAGCTTTTATGCCCCCTCTTGCAACAACTGGTCCATAAACTGGCCAAATTCTTCAACAAATTGGTCGTAGTATTTGCCGGTGCCAGGGCCCGAGAAACCGGAGTGGATCTTTCTGACTTTTCCTGATCTGTCTATAAATATTGTAGTTGGAAAAATGAAAACTTTGTTTAGCATGGGCAGGGTTTGATTGGCTTTTTCCACCTCCCGGCTTCCCCCAATCACGAAATCGTAGTTAATATTGAGCTTGTCCACCATTCTCTGCACCCTCTTTTTTGCATAATCGAAATCATCTTTGTTCTCATAGGCCAATCCAATGATTTCAACTCCCCGGTCTTTATTGGTATCATACCAGGGTGCAAGAAATTTGGACTCATCCATGCAATTTGGGCACCAACTACCAAAAATCTGTAGAATAATTACCTTTCCCTGGTACTTATCATCAGAAAGAGAAACCGGGTTGCCATCCAGATCTGGCAATGTAAATTCAATCTTATCATAACCTTCTTTTAAGAAAGTCAGTTCTTCGGGATCAGGTAACACAGCATCTGGATTTTTAAATGCAGTCCAGGTTTTATATCCTCCTTTACCTGAAAAGAACTCCCCTGTTAATGTTCCGTCTTCCTGTAACTCAGCGAAAAACAAATATGCATGGTCACCATCAAATGTGCTAAGCTTCAATTTGTTATCTCCTGCAATTCCCTCTAAATAGCGATAATCACCCGTCCTTGTCAAGAATGTACCCTCCATTTTCCCTGATTTCTGTCCAAAAATACCAATGGCAGGATAGGAAGTTTCTTCTTCCGGATCAACAAAAGTGACTTCCCACATTCCATCAAAATCCAACAATTGATCATCGTTATCTTCAGTGAACCTACTGGTCGCTTTTGGAAAAGCCTCAAAAGGAATAAAATAATCTTTGGCATAATGTTTTGTATAGAAACCCGTGATTCCTGATTCTGTGATCTTCCCCTGTAGAGAAGCATCAAAATAACCTAATGGAATATTTATGGAATCTCCCTTGAATTCCACTATACCCGCTTCAAGTTTTTCATCTCCATTAATCAGATGAACAAAATAATCCCCAGATTCTTGGAGGGTCACTTCAAAATTAAAAGGTAGCTCCTGCCCTTGCGTACTCAGTGCTGCTCTCCAAATTCCAGATTTTAGTTTTGCCTGGGGAGCCTCAGGATTGGAAGAACACCCTGAAAAAGTTACTATTACGGCAATCAATAAGAAGAAAATTTTGTTCATGTATATATAATTTATCAAGATTAAACGCTTAGTAAAGTAATAATGTTCCCCAAGCTATTTCATTAACCAATTAGTTAGTCAAATATAGTTGCATTTAACATTTTTCTAAGTTTTGGAAAGGTTGGATGCAAACATTTGTTATTTTTAAAATTCTAAATACTAAACCCATGAAAACATCTTTACTAAAATCAATTTTATTTACTTTGCTGATTCCATTTATCGGTTTTTCCCAAAACACGCAGAAGCCGGTTTTGCATGGCAAGCATTGGATGGCAATTACAGGAAAGCCCCTTGGTGCCACAGCCGGGGCCATGATATTCAATAAAGGGGGAAATGCTGTTGATGCGGCTTGTGCCATGCTGGCAGCGACAAGTACCATGTGGGATGTATTGAGTTGGGGTGGAGAAACACAAGCTTTGATATATAATCCCAACACCAAGAAAGTAATAGGCATAAATGCACTGGGAGTAGCTCCCACCGGAGCCACACCGGAATATTTTAAGGAAAAAGATATGAAATACCCCCCAGCTTTTGGGCCATTGGCAGCAGTTACGCCTGGAACTGCCGGAGGTTTGATGACGATGCTGGCAGAATACGGCACCATGAGCCTGGCTGAGGTACTGGCTCCTGCAATGCAAATGGCTGAAGGATACCCCATGGAAGCTCAAACGGCCAACAGGATCGAAAACGGGAAAGAAAGAATAAGAGAATGGCCATATGCCAGGAAAGTATTTCTTGTCAATGAAGGTAAAAAGTTTGAAGCCCCTAACCCCGGAGAAATTTTCAAGCAACCTGATTTGCATGCAACCCTTACCAAAATGGTGGAAGCAGAAAAGAATGCCCTAGCAGCCGGAAAATCCAGAAAAGAAGCCATACAAGCAGCTTATGACAGGTTCTATAGAGGTGATATTGCCCAAGAGTTTGTAAGAGGAAGCAAAGAACAGGGTGGGCTCATAACCATGGAAGACCTGGACAAATGGAAAGTGTACATCGAAGAGCCAGTAATGACCACCTATAAAGATATTGAAGTTTATAAATTAACAACCTGGACGCAGGGACCGGTAATGTTGCAAGCCCTTAATATCCTGGAGAATTTTGATCTGAAAGGAATGGGTTATAATACCTCATCATATATTCATGCCCTTTACCAGTCCATGAACCTTGCCTTTGCTGACAGGGATTTTTACTATGGCGATCCTTATTACCCACCGGAAGAGCCTCTAAAAGGCTTGCTATCTAAAGAATATGCAAAAGAACGGGCAAAATTGATCAATTGGGATGAAAATAACACTGGTGTTAACCCTGGAGATCCGTATCCATTTGAAGGAAAAATCAATCCTTACCTGAAACTGTTAGAAGACTGGAACAAGGTTTCTTCGCTAAATACCAATGACCAGAGCCCTCTTGACTTATCCTTTGAAGAAGGGTTTTTGGCCGGAACCACATCCATTCAAGCTGCAGATGAAGAAGGCTGGGTAGTATCGGTTACCCCAAGTGGTGGCTGGGTTCCTGCAGCCATTGCCGGGAATACCGGCATTGGAATGAGCCAGCGGATGCAAAGTTTTGTAATGGACAAAAAGCAGAATCCATATAATGTACTTGAGCCTGGAAAGCGCCCCCGTGCCACACTAACTCCTGGAATGGCCATAAAGGATGGCAAACCTTATCTCTCATTTGCAGTACAAGGTGGTGATACCCAAGATCAGAACCTGATACAGTTTTTTCTTAACGTGGTCGAGTTTGACATGAATGTACAGGAAGCCGCGGAGGGAGCCAACATCAATAGCTTCCAGGTGCACAGTTCTTTTGGCGACCATGATTTTAAGCCTGGGGAAGTGCTGCTAAATAGTAATACCCCACCCTGGACACGGAAGAAACTCTCAAAAATGGGCTATAAAATGAGATTTGCAGACAGGACCTCCGGCCCCATTAATGCCATATTTTTTGATTGGGAAAACGGCTCTTTCTGGGGAGGATCCAGCAATTATGGAGAGGACTATGGGATAGGATGGTAATGGGTTTTGGGTTACGGGTTTTGGGTTTCGGGTTTTGGATTACGGGTTTTGGGTTTTGAGTTAGTAAGTAGTCAGAGTCAGTGCCTGAAATAGGTTGACCGTTTTACATTGGTTCATTAAATATAATTGATTCTATTATTTAGCAGTGGGCATCGGATAACAATCAACCAGAGCACTCAAAGCAAGTTGTATGTCTAAAGTGAAATGGAAAATATTTTTCATACACAAGTCAGCCAACTTCTCCCCTCTGTCCATGTTTTCTAGATACAAGAAACCTGCAATTTGTAACATTTAATTAAATTAACAGCGAGCTTAAAGAACATAAACACGCCCAAGGCTCCCAGTCTAAAAGCCAGTACCCCTAACTGAGTTAATTGAATAACAATTAATACCCGACCAAAAAAAATTTAACAAAAAATATGTGCATTCACATTGCCAATGGTCAATTAACATGAATAAACCGAATTTCTTATACGTATTTATGCCCCCTGCTCAAAAAACAAATTAAAAGATTTCCATATGTTTGAACATCTGTCAATAAGTATGTGAGAAAAATTAAGAATCTTGCTTTTTGATATCAGGTTAAATTAATTTATAAAAATCATGAAAAACACCATTAGCAAGTTCTTTATATTAACCCTGGCGCTCCTATTAATTGCTTGCCCGAATATTAAACAACCACCATTAAGGGTAAACCCGCCAACAATACCAACAATTCAAAATTCTAGAATTAGTTTACCAATCGAAGTGGAAATTTCGAAAATCCAACAAGCACTTTGGAGAAATATCAATAATCCTGTTGCAAGTGGTAAAACTGACGAAATAGATATAAAAATTCTTGCCACTGAGAAAATCACAGAAAGGCAATTAATTAAAGTACTTGTAAAACCAGCACAACCCGGTTATTGGGTTACCAAGTTTAAAACGGTTCAAAAAACGGTAAAAAAGGCATTCAAATGCTGGCTTAACCCCTTTAATTTGGGGAATTGCTACAAGGATGTGCTTGAATTGGTAAAAGTGCCATATCAATTTTGGATTGAGCCTGTCGCCGCTATTTATAAATATGTTTCACAAGATATAACTCAATTAATTGATAAAGCATTTGATATTTCCGGTTGGGTAAATTATAAGGTTTATATCGAAAACATCGATCTGAACATAATTAACAATGATATAATAACCAAATCCCAAATTAAAGTTGATATTTCGTTAGACTATAAACAAAATGCATTTCCGTTTGGACCTGATATCAAAATAAAAGGGGCTTTGACTTGTACTATTAGGGCTGAAATAGGAATCAATGGAAAAGTTCAACTGGGGGAAAACGCCAATCTCATTGTAGATATACCCGAAAATGGTGGGACAATCAATTTCACAAAAATCTGTATTCCATCAGCAGTAGAAGCATTCGATTTAGTGGCCAAACTAAATCCTGCCATGAATCTTTTAAAGAAGAAATTAGGGAATATACTTGACGAAAAACTTACCGAGAAGATAAATGAAGCCATCAATGAGAATTCTGACAATTTGCAGTTTAAGGATGAAATAACCCAAAGCGTTCAAAAAATTTCTTCTCCTCAGCTGATCAGTGAAAATATTTGGATTATACCCCAAATTAGTAACGTTCTTTATACGGATATCAAAGGTCAAAACGGTAAGTTAAGATTTGATTTAGGCATAATATCAAAGCCGATTGTTCGATATACTTCATCAATGCCTGTTTCAAATGTTGATGTTTTGAGCATTCCCATAAATAAAGTAGAATCAATTAATCCGAAAACCGAATTATTAATTGATGCGGGGGTTTCGTTGCAAGATGCCCAGGAAAAAATAAATGAATCCATTTCTGATTTTATTGATGCTGATTATTCCAATATACCCTACTATCCAGGAAATATTGAAATTTATGCTTCAGGAAAGCGCGCTGTAATATCCATGGACCTACTAAAAAGGAAGAATGGAAAAAAGAAACTCACCGTATACCTGTGGGGGGTCCCAAAGTACGATCCTGTCAACAGTGAGATATATTTGGACAGCATCAATTTTACGGCGAAATCCAAATCTGTATTGGTTAAATTTCTTGCTGCTATTGCAGAAGATGTAATAGTAGAAGAAATTGAAAAATCTTCAAGATGGAGTATCCAACAGGAAAAATTAAAAATATTGAGTGAGATTGAAAATTTTGAATACAATAACGAAAATTTTGAAATATCAGGGGGATTCTCAGTACTTGATATTTCCGAAATATTCATAACCGAAAGTGATTTTGTGTTCTATGTAGTTTCGGAAGGAAATATTAACTTAAAGTATGATCCTTTAGGAAATACGAAACTCGCTGAAAATGTAATCGAAGTAAAAGATATCCAAAATTTAATATTCAATGAAATTGTTGTTTCGCCAGAAGGGAGGGCCTTTAGTCCTGCACCCGCAAAAATTAATGCTCTCGTGAAAAATAATGAAAATCAAGAAAAAGCAAAAATTGACAAAGAGGTGGTTGAAGAAAATATTCTACAAAACCTGTTGGTTAATATTGGTGACACAATATACTTAAGCGATCCTGATGTAAAACCATTTAAATATAGAATTGCAGATGAAAATGACATTACATTACTGGGAGATACTATTTATTTTGAAAATAAAGCTGGGGAATTAATGTTTCACTTACTGACCATTGAAGAATTAAAAACAATAGATAGGTAAATTATTAAGGTTATCCAGATTCATATAACTCGCCAATTAAATAAATCTTGACATTATGATTAAATCAATTGCCTATAAATTAATTTTTGAAATTGAAGAAGCTACAACACAGTCCTTATCATTAGGGCAACATTCTTTATATATTGATTCTGATAGAGGACAATACAGAGTTGGGACTATATAAAACGAATGAATATCTTTAATTCAAAAAATAATTATTGGGGCTTTACATTGCTAAAATATGTATAATGAAATATTTGTCGTTACTACTTTTATGTATGTTCACGGCATTTACACCATCCAGTGATATATCAATTATGAACGATAAAGAGGAAGAACTCCAAAGACAAGAGGAAGTATTAAAGGACTCATTACCAGAGGGTAAACTTAAAATTAGTAAGGGAGTTTCTACTCTAGGAATAACAATTTTGACTATTGTCATAACCGCTTTGGTGACTTGGTATATTAATTTTAAACTCAGTCACCTTGCGCCTGTGCTTAGTATAAGTAATGTTGAATTTACATATGACCTCAAAGGTGTTAGTGATATTGTTGAGGTACCTGAAATACTAATTTCTCTTGATAATGAAGGATTTTTTGGATCAGGTATCAAAAATTTTATGAGGATGGAAGACCTTCAAATTTTCTCTAAAAAAGACAGACCAGATATTATCTCTAAAAGATATGAATTATTTGAAAAAGAGCTAATCATATTTACCAACCTGCTAAGAAAAGATGAAATTAATTATGAGATTCTTGCGCATTACATGATGGATTTTTTGCGTTCTAATGGATTTAATGGAGTTGCTTCCTTCCTTGTATTTCTTGAAGAGGAAAAGCGTATTAAACCGCTATTTGCCGATGAATCACACTTGCAATCCTTACTTGAAAGTGAAAATGGTGCTTTAAAACTGTCCAATAACCTTTACCTACTTCCAAATACCTGGGAAAAAGCAGCTAAAACTGAGAATCAAAAATATATGGCCGGAAAAATTGAGCAATTTGCTGAACGAATGGCATGGAATGTCATTCAGCAAAATGATAAAAAACTACTAATGTTTTTAGATGAAGGCCTAAATGCGTTAAACAAATCCTGGGAAAGTGATCTGGAAGTTGAACATGGAATTATTCAATTAATCGAACAAAAGTCTATAAAATATAAAA
>CBDVAV010000225.1:0-7496 GCA_965372055.1 uncultured bacterium
ATAACTATCTGCACTTGGATCAATAACATGCCACCTCCCCAATTCAGAATCATATTGTCTTAAACCATAGTCGTACCATCCCGTATTCTCATCCTTTTCTTTGCCATTATACAAGAACCTGTTCTCTTTTGCAGTCACCCGGTTGAAACCACCTTCATGTTGGAATCCGAAAGGATAAAAATCTGCTATTTGTACTACCTTACTTTCATTTACCGTGACCTCCATATCATCGAAGTGTACCCAGTCCAGGGATGCACTTTCATTGCTGATCCAGATATAGGCAATTCCACTTCTGTCAATGGTAATATCTTCTAGTGCTATTCTTTCATGGTTGCCATTGGCAGCACTGCTTATCCGTTCATACCCGTACTGGTACATCACCATATTATCATCAAACAACATGTAGCTGATAAAGGCTGCTGGTACTAAATCACTAGACGTACCTATCAAACCTACACTGCTTATCGCATTATCAAACAAATCATAAATCGCTTGTTGTGCATCAGTTGCCCCTGTTGCCCCGCCAAAGCCACCTGCCACTGCCCCAATCATCGTGTTCAGTGCTGATTGGGTCGAATAGCCTGAACCTCCCTCATAGTAGCCGTAAACCTCAATGTCAAGTTCGTCACCTGTACCTACACTTATGGTCAATCCAGCACCCATCGGCCTGTTCCCGTTCAGGGCAACTACTTCAACCCCGCCATCATTGTTTGCATCTGCCCTGCTTTGCAGCTCTCTTGTTTCTGCAATGTTGGTGAACTGCTCTTCTTCTGTGACGGCATTCCCGCTTTCAAATGTTGCAGTAAAGGTGTATGTCTTTGGTTCCGTAGTAAACACAAGACGGTTATTGCCCAGGTGATCCTTTAAGAAATACTGGTACGCGAATTGAGTTTGGGTTTGAGTGGGAACTACCCTTCCTTCTTCATGTTGGATAAACTGCAGTTCATTGTTCTCATATATAAATGCTCCAACATAGTCGGCGG
This sequence comes from uncultured bacterium, assembly GCA_965372055.1. GTDB lineage: Bacteria > Bacteroidota > Bacteroidia > Cytophagales > Cyclobacteriaceae > CBDVAV01. Next base: position 984 of record CBDVAV010000225.1, read on the forward strand.
TTTTCACTTCCTGTCCCTCGTACACATTTTGTTGTAGCTTGATGCCCATGGCATCGTAAATATATTCAATATATTTTCCACTTCCGAAATCAACCATGGAGGGCAGGTTCAAATGGTTATATGCAATGTTGGTGATGCCCTTATTCTTATCCTCTGTCATGTTACCATTGTAATCGTACCCGTAGTCATTATCAACCTCCTTATCATACCAATCCTTAAACCCTGCCTCTACATTCGATTGGTCTTTAACTGCCAGCAGCATGTTTCCAGAATATTTATAACTGAGTGCGTCCATGGCCCTGCCGTATTTGTTATTCCTGTCCAGGGTCAGGATATTGCCATTGGCATCGTAACTCAAATTATTCACCCCAAAGGCATCTATTGCTGCCCATGCCCCTACATTCCGGTAATGGTTTGCCTCTTTCAAGCGGTTGACCTGGTCATACTGATAGGTATAGGCCAATGGGCTGCCCCCAAAGGTCCTCCATTTAACTGCCGAGATGTTGCCATTATGGGCGGGGGCATTCCCAATCCCCTGTACCTCCAGGCTTTGATTATAGAACAACTCCATGCCAAAGAGGTCGTCCCCATCGTCGTTCATATTGTTAACTGTCAATTGCGAATTGTTAATTGATGTTAGCCAGCCCCTGATGTTGTAGCGGTAATCCACCGATTGCACGAACCCGTCAGCAGTGCCGTGCAGGTTCTTTTCCACCATCTCCCCCAAGGCATTGTATTGAAGTTGCTTGAGCAGTACCTGGGGCTGGCCGTTGATTTGGTGCATCTGCGCCAACATCCGGCCAGCGTGGTCATAAATATATTGATTGGCAATGGCAATGTCCTTTTGGCTTGTCGAGTGAACCAGTTGGCTTTCCAGAAGCTCCCCGCTAAAACTGTAGCTATTGGTAACCCTGTCAATGCCCAAAAGGTTTTCTGTAATTACCTCGATTGGCCTGTACTTTTCATCATAATAAGTAACGCTGTTAAGCCAGCGGTTTTGACCGCCCAGTTCTCGTACTTTACTGCCTGTAACCTGCCCTTTCACGCTTTGAAAATGGGCGGTTCCGCTTCCGGGATCATAATTGTTTCCCTCGGCATCCCAATCTGCATTGTCAAGAAAACCGTAATCATCATAGTAAATAATGCTCAAAAGGCTGCTTTCACTAATATCGTTGGGATACGTATTGCCCAGGGTATATTTCTTGGCATTGTCATCCCAAGTTTCATGGTGGCCGTTGATTATCTCACCATCTGGAAAATCCGGTTTGCCAACCCATGTGCCTGTAATTATAGGTCGATTGAACTCGTCATATTTGATAAATTGCCAGGTAATATAAGGTGTTCCTTCCCTGTCCTGCCTTTTTAAAAGGTTTCCATCCGAGAACAGCATCAACCGGTCGTATTGATCATAAATCATGGCTTCCATTTTCCCTCCCGGTATCTTTTTTATTATCAATCTTCGCTTGTCATCATAGGTGTTTTGGAAGGCCCAATGGTCGAGAAAGGCCTGGTCTGGGTTTCCTTCAAGATTGGCAACACCCTCCGGTTGCAGTACATATCGCAGCAGTCCAACATCATTATAAATATAATAGGTTTGCAACCACTGGGTGCCGTTCTGTACTTTTTTCAATACTACTTTCCCCTGGTCATTGGTGAACTCCTTAACTTTTGATTGGTGTTCGTCAACCGTGACCAACATGAATAATTGTCCCGCTTCGTAGGTATTGTTTTGAATTGGCATCCTGGTTGCAGGGTCTATTTCCCATCGTATGGCCTCCCCCTCGGCATTTATTAAGCTCTTGAATTTGATGGCCCTGCCAGATCCCGGTTGCCACTCCGTGCCGGGGGCACCTTGTTCCATCACCCTGTTCAGGGGGCTTTTCTCAAACACCTTTACTGCATAGGGGTTTGAGGATCCGGCCACTTTTAGGGGAGGGTCTGCATAAAACCCTGCCTGGTCTTCCAGGGCATCGGGCTGATAATAGCCATTGTCAGAGATGCTGATGTATGGCAGGTAGTCCACAGGCACCCGCCCCATTTGATCGTACTCAATGGGGATTACCAGATCGTTCTGCCCAGGGCTGGCCCTGCGCTGCACCTTTTGCACTGCCCTGCCCAGGCCATCGAAGTAGGTATACTGGCTGCTGCGCTGGTCGGCATTGGCAAAGTATATGTCATCTTCACTCAATCCTTCTTCCAGTATGGTTTCTTCCAACAGGTAGTTTTGTTCGGTCTGGGGGTAGCTGTAGTTGTCATCGATCAACACGAAGAAGCTTTGCCCACTATTGCCATGGAAGGTGAAGCCGTCCCGCATTTCTACCCCGCCATTGGCGTCTGCAATCTGGTACGAATAGCCTTCGTATTCCAACAGTTGCCTGCCCAGCACCACATCTTCCACACCCAGGTATTCTGGGTTGACCACGAAAATGGCCTGCCCCGAAAGGAGGGCATCGCAATTGCCGTTTTTCACTTCTGCCCGTACCCCGGTGGTCTGCACGATATCAAGCTGCAGTTCGGTAGTGGTGTTTTGCAGATAATCTATTTCATGGTCACTCTCTTTTTGCCAGCGTTCAACCTCCCCGCTGCTGTTGAAAAGCCCGAAGGTGGCATGGAATGTAAGTTTGCCTCCTATGATATCACTGGGGGGCTCTTCTGTCAACCGGACTGTCCCCGGCTGTGTAGGTGGGTCCACGGTTACCACCGCAGGGACGGAGTAGGCTACCGGGCAACTGCCCAGCTGCACTACTGCCCTATAATAATTGAGGGGATCAACAGTGGAGTAGGGCAAATAGGACTGGTCTTCACTTCCTGTTATGGTGGCCCAATCAACTTCGTTTACAGAGTGTTCCCAGTACATTACAGTGCCAGTTCTGTTGTTAGTGTACAAATTTCCACTACCGGCCCCACAACCCCCTGTGACCTGTGCATGGGCAGTGCCACCGTGGGAGGATACACGGGCATGGTACCTTGACGAATAGTCAGCCGTGCAATTGCCCGTTTCCCTCTTTACCCTGGCCCGGAAAATGGTGTAGCTGGTCACGTCAAATGAGTAAGTAACTTCCGTGGCACCTGTTATGGTAGTCCAGTTGGTGCCATTAGAGGATTTTTCCCAGGTGAACACTTCCCCAGTATAGTTTTGGAGGGTCAGGGTGCCAGTGGAATGGCCACAGGCAATGTTCAGCGAGGATTTGGTCAGGTTTCCGGCATCCGGGTTCAATGGTTCAAAGGATACAGGGCTTGAGTATTCGGTAACACAGCCTGGTTTTTGCACGGCTGCCCTAAAGCTCACTTGTTGGCTTTGGTTAACGGTCAGGTTTTCCATGCCCCCTGAATTGGATATTTCATACCAGTACCCATTATTAAAAGACCGCTGCCAATAAACAATGTTGCCATCATAATTACCGAGCGATAATGTTCCGGTTATGTTGGCGCAACCAACATTGATGGAAGCAGTTGATATTTCCCCGGCATCGATCACATCCAGGTCAACGCTTATCTGGTTGGAATGGACCTCCGGGCAGGCCCCCCTTTTTACCACTGCCCTGAACATGGTGTTTTCTGTTTGGTTAAAAGGGATGGTTGCCAATGCGGTAGAGGCCAGTGTTTCCCAGTTGGCACCGCCATCGTGCGACCTTTGCCAATGTTGGACATCCCCCAGGTGGCCCGATAATTTCAGTTCCCCCGAAGCACTTGAACAGTTGCTTTGCAATGATTCAATGGATGCCGTTCCCGGGATGGCGCCCAGTTGCTGGACGGTATATGGTTCTGATTCAGCTATTCGTCCATCAGAGGCTTCTACCTCCGCCCTGAACTGTGTTTCCACGGTTTCTATATAATTGATAGCAGACTGGTCACTATTTGAATAGTAGGATGCAGGTACATTACTGAATGTGGCCCCGTGGTCATAAGACCTTTCCCATCTTAGAACAGTACCGTCATAGGAACTTAACGTAAGACCCCCGGTCAAATTGCCACAATCATTGCCGCCACTGTTGCGGCCAATGGTCCCGGTAAAGGAATCGTCAATTACGTTGATATCTACTGAAGCTGTCCTTTTACAGTAATAACTTCCATCATGCCCTGAAACCTGGAATGTCTTGACACCAATAGAGGTTGGTATAGCGGTAACACTGCTCCCGGTAGTAGACTGTAACCCTGTGCCGTTCCAACTATAATGGGATGCCCCGGTGGCGGTCAGGGTTACTGCACCCCCCAGGTCAATTTCATTTTCGGAGGCGGAAACAGAAACCGGGCCTGGGTAAGCATTTACTGCGACATTGATACTTGCCTCAACTACTGGGTTGACCAATGCCTTGGCATTTCGCTTCTTGAGATATATTATATCGTTATAAAACGTAGCGGTAATGATATAGGTGCCACTGCTGTTAAAAGTAAAATCAGTGGTGCGGCTAGAGGGATCTGCGATACTCACGCCCGTGGAAGTGCTCCACGACATAACCGCGTCACTATCGCATTCTCCACAGGAGGCAGTGTAGGTAGAGGTAGTGCCTGTACAGGCATTGGTGCTGCCGTTAATATAAACACTTTGGGCAAAACCCAATTGCCAGGTGGCCATTGCCACCAGCAAAAAACTGATTCGGTTGATCATGATGGTAGGGGGTTAATTGCCTGGATTGCTTTTCAGATCGCTTTTCAGCCCTTCGATTTCCTGCTTCAACTGGATCACGTAGAGTGTCAACTGCTCTATGGTCTCCAACAGGCGGGTGTCCATTTCCGAGAGGCTGTAATGCTTTTTGTCCCCCATTTCGCTGGCAGATGGGATGTTGGGCAGGTGCCCGTGCTCCTTGATGTACCGGTCCAGTTCTTTTATGCTCCTGAGCTGGTAACCTTTTTGGAAAACATAGTCCGGCCATTTTTCCGGGATCTTGATGTCTATCCCGGTGGCTATTACCAGGCCGCCCACCGCCAGTTTATAGTTTTCGGGCAATGTATTGGTGGCTATTTTCAAAGAACCGCCTATAGTGGCATTGTCCATGTCTATGCTTCCTTCCCCAAGGGTCCTGAACTCGCTGGCCTCTATTATCCCGGCCTTTATATTTCCGGTGATCTCCAGGTCGCCTTGTACTTGCCCGTTCACGATCAGGTTTTGCCCCACGGTCAGGTTGTTGGTGTTTATGTCCTGGATGTTGATGTTGGCCCCTTCCAGGCTGCCGTTTATTTGCAGGTTGCCCCCGATGGTGCTGTTGCCGGATATATCGAGGCCTTGTGCGCTTACTGTATTGTTGAAATTGCCCTGGTTGGCATTAACGGTGGTTGCCTGCAAACTGCCGCTGACAATGGTATTGCCAATGACTTCCAGGCTTTCTGTTGGGTTGATGGTCCCGATGCCCACTTTTCCAAAGGAACTGGTCTGGGAGGTGACTTTACCTTCCACTTTCAAATCCCCGCTGACCATGCCCCCGATATCGAGGTTGCCGCCAATGGCAGTGTTCTGTGCTACATTCAGGCTTTGCATGGAAACGCCCTGGCTAAAGCTTCCCTGGCCCGTGGAAACCGAGGCTGATTGTATAGAACCGCTCACCTTGGCATTTCCCCTTATTTCCAGGCTTTCCCGTGGGTTTTCAACCCCTATGCCTACTTTGTCAAATGTGCCTGTCGATGAGTTCACGTTGTTTTCTATGGTCAAATCCCCCAGCACTTCTCCATTTACTGACATGTTGTTGGTCACGGTGAGGTTTTCTGTGGTCAGTTCACCGAATTGGGTAGATGGGGCGGACAGTGTACCGGTCACGGTCAGGTCACCGCCTATGGTGGCATTTTGACCTACATCCAGGCTCTGTACGCTCAAATGCCGGGTGAAATTTCCCTCTTCGGCGGTAATTGAAGCGGCTTGCAGCCAACCGCTTATTTTGGCGTTCCCAAACAGGTCCAGCTTTTCAGATGGGGAGGCTGTGCCAATGCCGAGTTTTCCATTTATGATGGCATTGTTGAGCAGGGTAAGGTCCCATGCACTGATCCCTGCCCCGACTTCCAGGGTTTTGGCAAAAATGGTATTGGTGGCCCCGATGTTGCCGATCACTTCCAGGTTGTACCTGGGCGTGCGGGTGCCGATGCCCACGTTGCCCCGGTTGGGGAACCAGTTCTGGCGCCCGTTTCCATTGTTGATATTGGGGTTCCTGTCGTTTTTCCCGTCCTCTTCTAAAATAAGGCTGTTGGTGGTGTTGCCTTTTTTATTGTTGCTGTTGGTGTTTTGGGAATTGCCCTCGAAGCTGGTGATGATGGCCAGTGTCAAGGGGATCAGGATTTTCTTCATTGATTTTCTGGTTTATGGTTTTTTGTTTATGGTTTCATCCGCCGTAGCTTCAGCGAAGGCGGATTGGTTTATGTTCAAGTTTTAAGTTTTTCATCCGCCGAAGCTTTAGCGAAGGCGGACTCACATCTCACATCTAAATACTATTCCCTATAATGGTAGCGGAACAGTTTTAAAATATTTCCTTCATGGTCTTTGATTGATTTTAAGCGGTTGAAATTGTCGTATTCATAGTAGGTGAT
>CBDVAV010000226.1:0-7478 GCA_965372055.1 uncultured bacterium
CAACAATCAAAAATATGTTCTGGCGTCATTCCCACGAAAGTGGGATTCCATAACATATATGGCATAATCGGCGATTAGGAATCCAATCATTCCCAATTCATCTCCTTCGCTCCCTGCGGTCTTTGGTCATGCCTTCAAGCATGGAAGTCATTATTGTAAGTATCAGGCTAAAGATCAAAGCCCACCAAAAGCCATCTACCTGAACCCCTGGGATAAAATCATCAACCATCAGAATTACCACCGCATTAATTACCAACAAAAAAAGCCCCAGTGTAAAAACCGTTAAGGGCAGGGTAAATATTATCAACAATGGCTTTATCGTGGCATTTAACAGGGCTAACAGGGCTGCGAAAAACAAGGCACTTAAAAAATCTGATACTTCTATTCCTGGAAGTAAATAAGAAGTAAGCATTACCGCGATGGCTGATAGAAACAACTTAATGAGAAAGTTCATGCGGAAATATATTAATGGAATAGGTTTATTCCTAAACCTGAGACCTATTTATATGATGTCAAAAATTTTGTTATTGTTAGAATATAAATTGAAACCTACTCCGATGTTTTGATGATTAACAGCAATGAACTATTTGGGAAATATCAGAATTGCTGTTAGCCTTACTTTACTTGCCAAATAACGAAAACAACCCAGTATGAATAAAGTGAAAGTATAGGTTCTTCTTGATACAAAAAAAATAAATATGCCATAATTATCTTTAGACGAGTTGAAAAACAGAATGTCATTTATGATCGATGACGACTTTAACAACAATTTTTTGTTCTCGATTGAGCCGCTCACTCAATATATCAATGATAAGTATCTGATGGGTTAGCTATCGGGCAGCCCTGTTCACAGCCAGACTTATAGCACTTATTTTGATTAGCCATCAGATACTTGTTAAACTCATTCCATCCGATGGGTGATGCCAAACGAGAGCTTTGTCAGCAGGGATTAGTGCTTATGTGACATGTCCATTCAATGGATTAATGGCAATTGAGGTCTACCAAACTTAAAAAGATTAACAAACTTGTCTAATTGATCACAATGCGTTCTGGGATTACGATAGCTCTGGGGAATTCCCTTTTGAGTTGGTTAAATGTTTTTTGGGCGTCTAATCGGGTGTAGAACTGGCCTACTTTTACTTTGAAATTAGGTTGTTGATAGAGTAATTTAGGAAAAGAACTAGGCAATATTTTGTATACCATGCCTTTGGCTTCATTTGCAGCTTCACGACTGTTTCCGGTGTAAACCTGGATGGTAAATCCCTGGATATAACCAATTCTTCGGCTGTTATAGGAAACGGTGTCTAAAAATAGGTCTAATTCCGATTTGATGTTTAGGGTAGTTCTTGAGGTGTCGGATAATAGGGGCGGATCTAGATTATCATCAACCACGGTATTTTTATCTTGGGGCTGATCTTTGTATTGATAGGTGATACGAAATGAACTGAGGTCTTCGTCATATTTCGGTACAGTTTGATTGGGGGCTTTCCCAGCGCAACCGGAGATCAATAGAATGAGTAAATATTCGATCAAACGATTTTTAACCATATATGGGTAAGTATTAAGTATTTAGTATACTAGTCTTCAATCAAGACACATTTATTGTTGATGATATCCTCTTCAACCTTTTTGTATTTCACATCTTTCTTAATGCTTCCGTCGGTATATTGAACGGTTACTTTGGCATTTCTTCCTACTACTTTTTCTGCCTTCATCGGGGAGGGTTTTGATACCGGAGGCCTACTCTGTCCTTGTCCGCCACTTAGTAGTGATCTGCTCTCTTCTTTTTGTTCGTTTAAACTTTGCCTGGCTCTTTGTTGTGCTTCCTGAACCTGTTCAGGCTCCTGGGTAGGTAGATCAGCTTTCATCAGGAAGGAGATGGTATCTTCATTAACCTTGGCAATAAATCTCTTGAAGAGTTCAAAAGCTTCAAATTTATAGATAAGTAGAGGATCTTTTTGTTCATAGACTGCATTTTGAACAGATTGCTTAAGGTCGTCCATTTCCCTTAGATGTTCTTTCCACAACTGATCAATAAAGGAAAGGGTAATAAATTTTCCCATCCCCACGATAAGCTCCCTATTGTTTGTATTGATGCACTTTTCCAGGTTTGCAGCCACGCCAATCTGCCTCTTGCCATCGGTAAACGGAACCAATATATTTTCAATGGTAGCACCTCTTGTTTTGTGAATATCTTTAATGATGGGCAGTGCTTTTTCGGCTATTGCAAGGTTTTTACGCTTATAGTTTTCAAGTGCAGCCACGTATAACTTGTCGCTGAGTTCTTCCTCACCAATTTGGTTAAATCCTCCTTCATCTATCGGAAAATCAAGAACCAAAACCCCTAAAACTGTGAGTTTAAAGCTTTCATAGTTGCCAGCACCCTTGGTATTCAACACGATGTCTTCACAGGTATCGTAAAGCATGTTCATAATATCCAATTCCAGGCGTTCCCCATAGAGGGCATTTTTTCGCCTGGAGTAAATTACTTCACGCTGGGAGTTCATCACATCATCGTATTCCAGCAATCTTTTCCGTATCCCGAAATTGTTCTCTTCAACTTTTTTCTGTGCTCTTTCTATGGATTTTGTTACCATGGAGTGCTGGATTACTTCACCTTCGTCCAATCCAAGTTTGTCCATTATCCTGGCAATTCGATCGGGCATAAACAGCCGCATCAGGTTATCTTCCAGGGAGACAAAAAACTGTGATGATCCAAGGTCGCCTTGTCGCCCTGACCTTCCCCTTAACTGCCGGTCTACCCGTCGTGATTCATGGCGCTCGGTGCCTACTATGGCCAGCCCACCTGACGAACGGGATTCTTCGGTGAGTTTGATATCTGTTCCACGTCCGGCCATGTTGGTGGCAATTGTCACAGTTCCTGGTTTACCAGCTGCTGTAATTATTTCAGCTTCCCTCTCGTGTTGTTTGGCATTCAGTACCTGATGTTGGATTTTTTTCATTGAAAGCATCCGGCTCAGCAACTCAGATATTTCGACCGAGGTAGTTCCAACTAACACTGGTCTTCCAGCGGTAGTTAATTCTACAATTTCATCTACAACAGCAGTAAACTTTTCCCTTACTGTTTTATAGACTTTATCCTGCATATCCTTTCGGATTATCTGAGCGTTTGTAGGGATTACTACCACATCAAGTTTATAGATTTCCAAAAGCTCTCCAGCCTCTGTTTCAGCCGTTCCAGTCATACCGGATAACTTGTGGTACATCCTGAAAAAGTTCTGTAAAGTGATGGTGGCATAGGTCTGGGTAGCATCTTCCACTTTAACATTCTCCTTGGATTCAATTGCCTGATGTAATCCATCTGAATATCTTCTACCTTCCATCACACGGCCTGTCTGTTCATCGACAATTTTTATTTTACCATCATCAATAATATATTCCTGGTCTTTCTCAAATAATGTATAGGCCTTTAACAACTGATTTATGGAATGAATTCGCTGGGATTTTATGGCATAATCCTGTATTATTTCGTCCTTTCTCTTCAACTTATCCTCGTCAGGAGTTTCGTTGCCTTCTTCCAGTTTTGCAATTTCTGCCCCAATATCGGGAAGGATAAAGAAAGTTTTGTCTTCACCCTCTCCGGTGATCAGGTCTACCCCTCTATCAGTAAGGTCAATGTTGTTGTTTTTTTCTTCTATGGTGAAATATAGGGGGGCATCTGCTTCAGGCATTGCCTTGGAATTATCCTGGAGATGGAAATTTTCGGTTTTTTGCAGTATTTGCCGCATACCGGTTTCACTTAGGTATTTGATCAGGGGTTTATATTTTGGAAGGCCCCGAAAAGCCCGGAATAATGGCAAGCCTCCATCTTTTTCATTTCCTTCAGTGATATGCTTTTTGGCTTCCAGTAAGAATTGGGATACTTCTTTCTTCTGGGCATCTACAAGTTTTGCTATCCTGGGTTTTAGCTCGTGAAATTCGTGTTCGTCACCTTTAGGGATTGGCCCAGAGATGATCAAGGGAGTCCTGGCTTCATCGATCAGGACCGAGTCCACTTCATCAACCATGGCAAAATGATGTTTGCCTTGTACCAGTTCACCGACTTCACGTGCCATGTTATCCCTCAAATAATCAAAGCCAAATTCATTATTGGTGCCATAGATTATATCGCATTTGTATGCTTGTCTGCGCTCTTCGGAATTTGGCTGGTGTTTGTCAATGCAATCCACGGTGAGTCCAAGAAATTGGAATATTGGGGCCATCCATTCGGAATCCCTGCGTGCCAGGTAGTCGTTCACAGTTACAAGATGCACACCTCGTTTTGCCAGTCCATTTAAAAATAAAGGCAAAGTGGCTACCAGGGTTTTACCTTCCCCTGTAGCCATTTCCGTGACCTTGCCCTTGTGAAGAACAATGCCGCCAATTAATTGAACATCATAATGCAGCATATCCCATTTGATGAGACTGCCAGCTGCCATCCATTCATTATGCCAGGTTGCATAATCTCCATCAATTACCACGTTATCGCGGTCGCTGGCCAACTGGCGATCAAGCATGGTGGCCTTGACTTTTAAGCTTCCGTTTTCCTTGAATCTCCGGGCGGTTTCCTTAACTATTGCAAAAGCCATGGGAAGTGCTTCCATAAGTACTTTCTCCAACTCATCATTTCTTTCTTCCTCCAACTTATCAATTTGATTAAAGACATCTTCTTTCTGGTTGATGTCCAGGTCAGGATTATCCTCAATTTGTTGATGAAGGGCTGCAATCTGATCGTCTATGTTTTTTAACCCGGTATCTATCTGATTTCTTAGATCGTTGGTTTTGTCCCTGATTTCTTCATCATTGAGATTAGCCAGCTTAGCATATTCTTCTTTAATCTGTTCTACATAGGGCATTACCTCCTTGATGTCCTTTTCATACTTGGAACCAAATATTTTGGTAATCCCCTTGGTAAATATGTTGGTCATTTTTTTCCGTTAATTCTTTAGATAAAATTTTGCTCTCATAGGTCAATTGTACCTTTAAAAATCATTTTCGCAGGACCCGAGAGATATATGTCTGTAAATTCAGCACTGCCGTTTTTGCTAAATTCCACTTTTAATTCACCTCCTCGGGTGTAAATATTTACCGGGCTTTGATAATTTTTAAAGTTGGAAGCAATTGCACAAGCTGTCACCCCGGTTCCACAAGAAAGGGTTTCATTTTCCACACCTCTTTCGTAAGTGCGAACATATATCTGATCTTTCCCCTTCATTTCAACAAAATTTACATTAGTCCCCTTCTTTCCGAACAATCCTCCGTAGCGGATTTTTTTCCCTTCCTGTAGGACGTTAAATTGCTCTACTTTGCTTACAAATTGAATATAATGTGGTGATCCAGTATCAACAAATATGCCATCAGCCATTAACCTGACAGAATGTACATCATTCAACTTCAAGCGAACCAATTCTTTTGAAAGAGTGGCAGAATGAGTACCATCAATTGCCCGGAACTCTGTTTTACCATCAATGATTCGCAAATAATTTGCAAACATTACTGCACACCTGCTACCATTTCCACAAAAGCTCCGTGAGCCATCCGGATTATGGAAGATCATGTTGAAATCATATTGTGGATCATTCTCGATCAGGATCACTCCATCACTTCCAATACCAAAACTCCTGTGGGAAATTTTCTTAATTAGATCAATATCTGAAGTATCAAAAACATGCTCTCGATTATCAATCAATATGAAATCATTACCTGTTGCCTGATATTTATAAAATGTTGTTTCCATTTTAACAACAAAGCCCCAAAGAAGGGGCTCAATTTATGAATTAATTAAAGATTTATTAGTCAACTTCTTCATAATCTACATATTCTCCACCCTGGTAATCATTACCCTTCTTCTTTGATTTATCATTGGGCATTGAATCAACATTTAAGTTCCCGTCCCTTGGTCGGTACCGTTTGGGCGGCCTTTGTCTATCATTTGTGAAATGGCGTTGATTTCGATCAGAGCCCAGCGATCCGAAAAGGACACGCAATACCAGCCCACCCACCTTCATGAAGATGTAAAAGACCAAAATCGATAATATTAGAAACTTTAGCATACTATAAAGATAAACCTACTTGCTCAAATATAAGTTTCGCTCGGAATAAATTTTCAAAAACTGGTCATCCATTAAATCGTCAATAAAAAAGATTGCTTCTCCAGTTGATTTCATTTCTGGCCCTAATTCTTTATTGACATTTGGAAATTTATCGAATGAAAAAACGGGTTCTTTGATTGAGTATCCATTCTTTTTGGGCTTGAAATTAAAATCCTTTAGTTTGTTCTTGCCCATCATTATTTTAGTTGCATAATTGGCATAAGGCTCATCATAAGCCTTGCAAATAAATGGCACTGTGCGGGACGATCTTGGATTGGCTTCAATAATGTAGACCTTATCATCTTTGATTGCAAATTGAATATTTATCAGCCCGACTGTTTTTAAAGCCAGGGCAATTTTCCTGGTATGTGCTTCCAGTTGCCTTAAAACAAAATCCCCGAGGTTATAGGGAGGAAGAACAGCGTAAGAGTCTCCCGAATGTATTCCGGCAGGTTCTATGTGTTGCATGATACCAATAATAAACACTTCTTCCCCATCGCAAATCGCATCAGCTTCAGCTTCAATTGCATGATCGAGAAAATGATCAAGCAGTACTTTATTCCCGGGTATTTTTTTGAGGATATCAACAATATGGGATTCGAGTTCCTTTTCATTGATCACGATCTTCATGCTTTGCCCTCCAAGCACATATGAAGGCCTGACCAATAACGGGAAACCGATTTTTTTGGAAAGTTCAATAGCTGTCTCCGCGTCTTCTGCTACACCAAAATTGGGGTATGGAATATTGTTTTCTTTTAATAGATTAGAAAAACTACCACGGTCTTCAGCCATGTCCAGTGACTTGAAGGAGGTACCAAAAATCTTTATCCCGTAGCGATCCAGTTTTTCGGATAATTTCAATGCAGTTTGTCCTCCCAACTGAACGATTACCCCTTCTGGCTTCTCATGTTTAATGATGTCATATATGTGCTCCCAGAATACTGGTTCAAAGTAGAGTTTATCGGCTACATCAAAATCGGTGGAAACAGTTTCGGGGTTACAGTTGATCATGATGGTTTCATAACCCAGTTCTTTTGCAGCTAAAACCCCATGCACACAGCAGTAGTCAAATTCAATGCCCTGGCCTATCCTGTTTGGCCCTGAGCCTAAAACGATGACTTTTTTCTTATCTGATGGGATAGATTCATTTTCAGTATCGAAGGATGAGTAGTAATAAGGCGTTTGTGCTTCAAATTCTGCAGCACAGGTATCAACTAGTTTATATACTCTTTGGATCCCCAATTCTTCTCTTTTTTTGTGGACTTCGCTTTCAAGGCATTTTAACAAATGCCCCAACTGACGATCCGCATATCCTTTCTCTTTGGCGGTCTTAATTAGCTCCTTGGGAATGGTATCCAAATTGTGTTTTTCAATTTCATTCTCCAG